>JBILWX010000073.1:0-17281 GCA_044369655.1 Pirellulales bacterium | reverse complement strand
GAACTCGTCGACGCGGTGATCACGAAGCCGGGCGACGAACTGGTGCTCGCCACGGCCAAGGGGATGGCGATCCGCTTCCCCGAGTCGGATGCTCGCCCGATGGGCCGCGACACGAGCGGCGTCCGGGGCATCAAGCTCGGGACGGGGGACCGGCTCGTCGGCATGGTGGTGGCCGATCCCGACGCCACGCTCCTCACGGTCTGCGAACAGGGCTATGGCAAGCGAACGCCGTTCGGCCTGGGCACGCCGCTGTCGGGGCCGGCACCGGGCGAGGAAGGCGAGGCTCCCGAAGCGGAGCCCGCCGATGCCGCCGGGGAGGATGGGGAAGGGGATGGCGAATCGAGCGGCATGCGCTATCGCACCCAGCACCGCGGCGGCAAGGGCATCCGCGACATCAAGACGACGGCCCGTAACGGCCAGGTCGTCGCTGTCGTCTCGGTGAAGGACGAGGATCAGGTGCTGATGATGACCGCGCGGGGCAAGATCCAGCGGGTCAATGTCCGCGAGATCAAGGCGATCGGGCGGAACACGCAGGGCGTGCGGATCATGCGGCTCGACGAGAGCGACTCGCTGGCCGCCGTCGTGCCGGTGCCGCCGGGCGAGGCCGAAGAGACCGCCGAACCGGTGGCCGGCGAACCGCCGGTGGCCTGACACGGATCGCA
Source organism: Pirellulales bacterium (assembly GCA_044369655.1). Lineage (GTDB taxonomy): Bacteria > Planctomycetota > Planctomycetia > Pirellulales > UBA1268 > CAMCQY01. The sequence continues at coordinate 16,619 of JBILWX010000073.1, read as the reverse complement.
CTTGAGTCTCCGTGGTGCCGCGGGGTCGCCCGTGCCATCTCACCGGACGTTCGCTTCGGGCATCCTGCCCTGCGCTCTCTCGATGCTGACTGCGCTCCGCCATCCTGGCTGCGCTTGTCAGCAACGCCGGTTCGACTGTCACGGGCAACCCCTCACGAAATGCTCAGAGTCGCAGAGAAGCCTGAAACGGAGACGACAGGAGTCCGTTTCCGTCGGGCCCGGGCATTCCAGCCGCCGTGCTTGCGGCAAAAACAGAACGATTTTTCGAGGTAGAGTAGGGGGCTGTCAGAACGAGCACTCTCCGGCCAGGAATCCATGCAGATGCGAATCGCAGTCGTCGGCACCGGGTACGTGGGGCTTGTCACCGGCACCTGTTTTGCGGACAGCGGCAACAGGGTGACATGTCTCGACATCAATGCCGACAAGATCGCGCGGCTCAATCGCGGCGAGATCCCGATCTATGAGCCGGGCCTCGAGGAAATGGTCGTCCGCAACGCGAAGGCGGGACGCCTGCTGTTCACGACCGACACCGCGGCGGCGATCAGCACCGCGCAGGTCGTCTTCCTGGCGGTCGGCACGCCGCCGTCGGCCGACGGCTCCGCCGACCTCTCGAGCCTGTGGAAGGTCGTGGAAACGATCGCGCCGCATCTCCACCCAGACGCCGTCGTGGTGACGAAGAGCACGGTGCCCGTGGGCACCTGCGCGGGGATCGAATCGCGGCTGAAGGAACGTACCGGCAGGGACTGCCAGGTGGCGAGCAATCCGGAATTTCTCAAGGAAGGCGCTGCCATCGACGACTTCCAGAAGCCAGACCGTGTGGTCGTGGGCGTCCGCTCGGCCGCCGTCGCGGAGATCCTGCGGAGCCTGTACCTGCCGTTTCTGCGGACGGAGCACCCGTTTCTCGTGATGTCGCCGGAGAGTTCCGAGATGACGAAATACGTCGCCAACTCGCTCTTGGCCACGAAGATCAGTTTCATCAACGAGGTGGCCAACCTCTGCGAGCGGATGGAGGCCGACATCGACGACGTGCGCCGCGGGATCGGGCACGACAGGCGGATCGGCTTCGCGTTTCTCTTTCCCGGCGTGGGCTACGGCGGCAGTTGCTTTCCCAAGGACGTGCAGGCGCTCGCCGCCATGGCCCGCGACAAGGGCGTGACGCCCCGGATCCTCACGGCGGTGCACGAGACGAATCGTGCGCAGAAGCAGGTGCTCGGCGAAAAGATCGTCAGCCATTTCGGTGGCCAGTTGGCGGGCCGCAGGATCGCGGTGTGGGGGCTGGCCTTCAAGCCGCGGACCGACGACGTCCGCGATGCCCCCGCGCTCGACCTGCTCGACCGGTTGCTCGCGAGTGGTGCCCAGATCACCGTCTACGACCCGGAGGCGATGGAGAACGTGCGGGCCATTCATGGCGACCGGCTGACCTATGCCGCGGACGCCATCGAGGCGCTCGACGGCGCTGATTGTCTGGCGATCGTGACGGAGTGGGGCGATTTCCGGCGGCCCGATTTCGACGAAATGGCCCGCCGGATGCGGTCTCCGACGATCTTCGACGGCCGCAATCTCTACTCGCCGGCGGAGATGCGGTCGCGGGGTTTCGTCTATCACTCTATCGGCAGGCCGGCCGCCACCTGAGCGGTGTTTGACCGTTGAATTCCCGGCGATTAAAGTCCTCTGGGCGTGAGGGGCCTTTTCGCTCACCGCCTTCGCTCACCGCCCTTTCTTCGGAGCTTGTCAGACCCGTGAAACGTTCATCCGCCGCTCTCGTCGCCATGGCGACGCTCCTGCTCCCTCTCGCCGGCTGTGCCGCAGCCGGGAGCAACCCCGAGGCCGGTCCCACGGGCTGGACGAATCTCTTCTATGGGTTTTGGTGGCTGGTGGGCGTGGTCGGCTCATCGCTGGCGCTCTACCAGGCTTGGCAGTTCTTCACGTGGATGGAGCGGCAGCCGGCCGGCACGCCCGACATGATCCGGATCGCGGGCTACGTGCAGACGGGCGCCGATGCGTATCTCAAGCAGCAGCGACAGGTGCTCTATTGGGTGTTTGGCGCGGTCTGCCTGCTGCTGCTCTGGATGTCGTTCGGCCTCGGCGTGCAGAGCGGGTGGGTGCCGCTGGCGTTTCTCTCCGGCGGCTTCTTTTCAGGTCTTGCCGGCTGGTTCGGCATGAAGACGGCGACGCTCGCGAGCAACCGGACGGCCGCCGGTGCCGAAAGGTCGCTCAACGAGGGCCTGCAGGTGGCGTTTCGTTCCGGTGCCGTGATGGGGCTCACCGTCGTGGGGCTCGGCCTGCTCGACATCATGCTCTGGTTCTTCATCCTCTATTGGGTCGTGCCGCTCTTCGGCAAGCCGCTCTCGCTCGAGGAGATCACCGTCACGATGCTCTGCTTCGGCATGGGCGCCAGCACGCAGGCGCTCTTCGCCCGCGTGGGCGGCGGCATCTTCACGAAGGCGGCCGACGTCGGGGCGGATCTCGTCGGCAAGGTGGAGCACGGCATTCCCGAGGACGATGCGCGGAATCCGGCCACGATCGCCGACAACGTGGGCGACAACGTCGGCGACGTCGCCGGCATGGGCGCCGACCTCTACGAGAGCTACTGCGGCAGCATTCTCGCCACGGCGGCCCTCGGCGTGGCGGCATTTCCAGGCAACTACTCGATGCAGATGGCCGCGATCTTTCTGCCCATGACGATCGCCGCCGTGGGCACGCTGCTCTCCATCTGGGGCATTTTTCAGGTCCAGACGCAGGAGGACTCGTCGCAAAAGTCGCTGCTCGCGGCCCTCGCCAAGGGGATCAACTTCTCGACGGCAGCCATCGTGGTCGCGTCGTTCGTGGTCACCTTCCTGCTCATGGGCGGGTTCAGTCGCCTCGGGATCGCGGTCGCGGTCATCGTGGGCCTGGTGGCGGGCTGGCTGATCGGCAAGTGGACCGAATACTCGACCAGCAACGAATACACGCCGACCAAGGAGTTGGCCGATCAGTCGCTGACAGGCCCCGCCACCATCATCATCGGCGGCATCGCCGAGGGCATGCTCAGCACGTGGGCCCCGGTGCTGATCACCGGTGTCGCCACGCTGCTGGCCTTCGGCTTCGCCAACGGCTTCAGCTTCAAGGATCCTGCCGCCTTCGCGCTCGGCCTCTACGGGGTGGGCATCGCCGCCGTCGGCATGCTCTCGACGCTCGGCATCACGCTGGCGACAGACGCCTACGGGCCGATCGCCGACAACGCGGGCGGCAACGCCCAGATGGCCGGCCTGCCGGCCATCGTGCGGGAGCGGACCGACGCCCTCGACGCGTTGGGCAACACGACCGCCGCCACGGGCAAGGGCTTCGCGATCGGCTCGGCGGCCCTCACGGCGCTCGCCCTTCTGGCCGCCTACGTGGAGGAGGTCCGCATCGGCTTCGAACGCTGGGGCCATGCCGCCGTTTCCTACGACAAGCGGGCCGACGTGCAGAGCGTGACGGTGGCCGGCAAGAACGTCGACCTGAAAGCCGGCGATTGGGTGAAACTCGCGGGAGGCTTGGCCCTCAAGATCGGCGACAAGCCGGAGACCAACACCACCTGGATGGTGCTCGACAACCGGGCGATTCCGGACTTCGGCAAGCTGCCCGCCCTCACCCCTGTCGACGGTGCCACGCCGGCGTTCATGGACGAACTCGAGAAGGAGAATCGCATCGTGAGCGCGAAGAAGGCCTACATGGCCGACTACATGCGGTTCTACGACGTGACTCTCATGAACCCGAAGGTGCTGGTGGGCCTGTTCATCGGCGCCATGAGCACGTTCGTGTTCTGCGCCCTGACGATGAAGGCCGTGGGCCGCGCGGCGAAGGGCATGGTGGAAGAGGTCCGCCGGCAGTTCCGCGAGAAGCCGGGCATCATGCAGGGCACCGAAACGCCCGACTACGCCGCGCCGGTCGCGATCAGCACGAAGGCGGCGCAGAAGGAGATGATTTTGCCGTCGGTGCTCGCCCTGGCGGTGCCCGTGGTGACCGGACTGTTGCTCGGCGTGGGCGGCGTGATGGGGCTGCTCGTGGGCGGACTGACGACCGGCTTCTGCGTGGCCGTGTTCATGGCCAACGCGGGCGGCGCCTGGGACAACGCCAAGAAGCACATCGAGTCGGGAGTGCACGGCGGCAAGGGGAGCGACGCCCACAAGGCGGCCGTGGTGGGCGACACCGTCGGCGATCCTTTCAAGGACACGAGCGGTCCGAGCCTCAACATCCTCGTCAAGCTCATGAGCATGGTGAGCGTGGTGGTGGCCGGCCTCGTGGTGCGGTACAGCCTCGAAGCCCTGGGCATCTTCTGAACGTACGCGACGGTTCGGGGCTGCCCACGCCCCGTCGCCGGACGTTCGCTGCGGGCATCCTGCCCTTCGCTCACTCGATGCTGACTGCGCTCCGGCATCCTGCCTGCGCTGGTCAGCAACGCCGGCTCTCGGGGCATGGGCAGCCTCTCACGGATCCCGCTCCATACAAGCCCGGAGCGCAAGCGACGGGATGACAAGGACTACGCACTAGGCCCGGAGGGCCGGGTTAGCACCAGCCGACGGAGGTCGGCCAAGCGAAAATGGCAGGATGCCATGTTTCGCGTGAAACCGCCGGCCGGGTTAGCACCAGCCGACGGAGGTCGGCCAAGCGAAAACGACACGACGTCGTGTTTCGCGTAAAGGTTGCCGCTGGGGAGCCGGTCGGAGGCACGCGCAGGAGCCGGTGAATTCTGCGACTCACGAGCGATGAAAGATTCGTCCAAGAGCATCCTGTAGCAGAATCCGCCGGCGACGAGCATGCCGCAGCCGGCGAACCAATGCGGGTGACCTCAGGCTTTCATGACCGACGACAATCAGGCCTGGAGGATGCCCTGGTTGCCCGAGCAAGGTAGGCTCTTGGCATGCGATCCGGATTTGCCTTTCAACTCGACGCGGTGAGCCCCGGCGGGGCGCGGGCGGGCGTCTTGACGACCCCGCATGGCAGCGTGCCGACGCCGCTGTTCATGCCCGTGGCGACGCTGGCCAGCGTGAAGGGGGTCGACATCGGTCGGGTCGCCGAGACGGGTGCCGGCATGGTGCTCGCCAACGCGTACCATCTCCATCTGCGCCCGGGCGAGGATGTCGTCGAGCAGGCCGGCGGCGTGGCCGCCTTCATGGGCTGGCGGGGGCCCACGCTGACCGACAGCGGCGGCTTCCAGGTTTTTTCTCTCGCGCAACAGGTGCGGGTGACCGAGGCGGCGGCGAGCTTTCGCTCGCATCTCGACGGCAGGCCGGTGGAGCTTTCTCCCGAGGCGTCGATGCGGATCCAGGAAAGGATCGGCGCCGACGTGGCGATGCAGCTCGATCACGTGGTGGCCCTGCCGGCCACTCGCGACGCCGTGGCCGACGCGATGCACCGGTCGCTGCGGTGGGCGGAGCGCTGCCTGGCGGCGCATCGCCGCGAGGACCAGGCCGTCTTCGGCATCGTGCAAGGCGGTCTCGAGCCCGATCTTCGGGAAGAGAGTGCCGTGCGGCTGCGCGGCCTCGGCTTCGATGGCTACGCGGTCGGCGGGCTGTCGGTCGGGGAGGGGCCGGAGGCGATGGTGGCCACCCTCCGTGCCACCACGCCGCATCTGCCGGCCGAGCGGCCGCGGTATCTCATGGGCGTGGGACAGCCGCAGGACATCATCGCCGCCGTGGCCGCCGGCATCGACATGTTCGACTGCGTGCTCCCCACGCGGTGCGGCCGCAACTCGCTCGTCTACACCTTCGCCGGCCAGATCCGGCTGCGGAACGCCAAGCATGCGACGGATCCACGGCCTCTGGAGGCGGACTGCCCGTGCCTCGCCTGCCGGCACAGCCGCAGCTACCTCAGGCACCTGTTCCTGGCCGGAGAAATGCTCGGGCCGATCCTCGCTTCGATCCACAACCTGACGTTCTACCAGCGGCTCATGGCCCGCCTCCGCGACGGCGTGCTCTCGGGTCGGTTCGACGCGGTCTGCGGCGACCTGCTCGCACGGCTCGAGCCGGCCCCGGAGTCGGTGGAATAGCCGCCGCGGCCCGTTTCGCCGCCCCACGTCCACGTCCAGCCACGCCCGCAGTGCGCCGCGGCCAGCGAATGGCATGTCGGGCTTGTCCGTCGGGCGCGCGTCGCACTACATTTGCGGATCTGCCGAATGGCCCGACGACGGGGTGTTCGGCCCGACGTCGGAGAAGCCATGCAGCACGAGCCACCAGCCCTGTTCGCGGTCCGCCTGTTCGCGGCCGCCGCTGCGCCGCCCCCCGGCCCGCTGGAGTTGCTCCTCACCTACCTGCCGATGGCGTTGATCGTGCTGGTGGCCTGGCTGCTTCTCTACCGGCCGGAACGCGAACGCATGCGGCAGCAGCAGGAACTGCTCGCCGGACTCAAGAAGAATGACCGTGTCATCACGACGTCGGGCATCTATGGCACCGTGGCGAATGTCGATCGCGAGGCCGATCGCGTGTCGCTGCGCGTCGACGAGGCGGGCAACGTGAAGATCGCCGTCACGGTGTCGAGCATCGCCAAGGTGCTCGGTGACGCCCCTTCCCCCGAATCCTGAAACCAGAACCCTGACAGAACCCTGAAACGAGAGCGGAATGAACAGTCTCCCCATCGCGATCCAGTTGTTTGCCCAGGCCGCCGACGTGGCGACCGCGGCCGCCAGCGTGCCGACGGCGGCCATGCCTTGGTGGCGGGAGCCGTGGGCCGTCTGGGGCATGACCCTGCTCACGATCGTCGTGCCGACGCTGTTCTCGTGGCTCGTGGCGAAGCGGCTGCGGGCGGCCGACATGTGGGGCCGACTGGCGACGGTGCTCGTGGCGCTCACGGCCGGGGCCGTGGTCACGTGGCTGGGCTGGCCGCCGCGGCTCGGGATCGACCTCAAGGGTGGCGTGATCCTCGTCTACGAGGTCGACGCATCCAGGCAGGCGGCCGGGCAGGTGGACGACTGTGTGGGACGGATCGAGCAGTTGCTCGCCAGCCAGGATGGTCGAAAGGGAACCGTCTCGCGGATGGCCGACAACCGTATCGCGGTGCGTCTCGACACGACCGACGCCGCCGCGCGGGAGTCGTTTCTCAAGGGCGTGGAGCAGCTCGACTTGGGTGACACCAAGCTGCGGCTGGCCGATCGCCGTACGAGCGGCGAGGCGCTCGATCTCGAGTTCGACGTCGCGGGACGGTCTGCTGCCGTCGACATGGACAAGTTGGTGGCGGCCGTGAGCCGTCGCGTGAATCCTGGCGGCCAGAAGGAGGTGACCGTCCGTCGCTACGGGCTCGACCAGCTCGAGGTGATCGTGCCGGAGGTCGACCAGTCGGAGGTCGATCTCATCAAGCGGGTGGTGTCGAGCGCGGGCGTGCTCGAGTTCCGGATCACCGCCAATCCGGAGGATCCCCGCCACAAACAGGTGATCGAATTGGCCAGCCGCTCCCCCGGCACGACGGTGACCGAGGGTGGCCGGCAGATCGGCCGCTGGGTGCAGCTCGACACGGCGAAGATGGGCGCCGCGGAGTCCGACGGGCTCGTGACCCGCACCCTGCCGGACGGCCGCGTCGAGGTGCTGGTGGTGCTCGATCGGTTCGACGTCACGGGCGGCTACCTCACCCGTGCCTCGTCCAGCTACGACAGCAACATGCAGCCCTGCGTGAACTTTTCGTTCAACTCCGCCGGTGCGGCGCTCTTCGGCACGCTCACCGGACAGAACCTGCCCGATCCTGCCAACCGGCTCACGAGCCGGTTGGGCATCGTGCTCGACGACACCCTCCTGTCGGCGCCGACGATCCGCAGCACGATCTCCGGCGACGGTCAGATCACCGGCAGCTTCAAGCAGTCTGACGTCGATTTCCTGGTGGGCGTTCTGAACGCCGGCAGCCTGCCGGCGGCCCTCGTGAGCGAGCCGATCAGCGAGCAGAAGATCAGTCCTCAGCTCGGGGCCGACACCATCCGCTCAGGCGCCCGTGCGATGCTGCTGGCGACCATCGTGGTGCTGGCCTTCATGCTGGCCTACTACCGCTTCTCGGGGTTCGTCGCCGATCTCGCGGTGCTGCTCAACATTCTGCTTGTCGTGGCGTTGATGATCTCGCTCAAGGCGGCCTTCACGCTGGCGGGCCTCGCCGGCCTCGTGCTCTCCGTCGGCATGGCGGTCGACGCCAACGTGCTCATCTACGAACGCATGAGGGAGGAGACGGAGCGCGGTGCGGCGGTGCGGATGGCCATTCGCAACGGCTTTCAGCGGGCCTTCTCCACGATCGTCGACTCGAATCTCACCACGCTGATCACGGCACTGGTGCTGTTTGCGATGGGGACCGACCAGCTCAAGGGATTTGCCGTGACGCTCATCCTCGGCCTGGTGCTGAACCTGTTCACGGCCGTGTTCTGTGCGCGGGTGGTGTTCGACCTCGCCGAACGCAATGGCTGGCTGCGGCGGTTGTCGATGGCGAAGCTCTTCGGTCACACGAACTTCGAGTTCGTACGCTGGGTGCGGCCCGCGATCATCGGGTCGCTGGCGTTCATCCTGCTGGGCCTGGCCGCCGGCGCGAAGCGGGGCCAGGGGCTCTTCGACATCGACTTCACCGGCGGCACGAGCGTGCAGGTGGCGTTCAAGCCCGACCAGTCGCTCGACATCGCCGACGTCCGCAAGGCCGTGGCCGTGCTGCCCGACGTGGCGGTGAGCGCCGTGACCTCGGCCGACGCCGCGCCCGGCACGCGGTACAAGATCGACACCTCCGTCCGCGATGACGATCAGGTCGAGCGGACGCTCCGCGAGGTGTTTCCAGGCCGGCTCGCCACCTACTCGATGGGATTCGGTGAGATCACGTCGACGGCAGGAGATGGCAAGCCGGCAGCGGAGATCGTCGGGCTCCCCACGGCCGTGGCTCTCGACTTTCCGGAGAAGATCAATCTGCCGACGCTGCGGGCCACCATCCAGGATGCGCTCCAGGCGGAGGGAGTCGCCGACGCGGCCTTCGAGCTCGAGCCGGATGCGTCCGAGACGAAGAGCGTCGCCAGCCGTACGAAGCCCTACCGCAACTGGGCGCTTTCGACGACGCTCGACGTGGCCGCTGCCCGGCGCGTGGTCGAGCGGGTGGCGAAGAAACTCGGCGACACCCCGGTGTACCTCTCCGCCAACTCGATCGGCGGCAAGGTGGCCGGCAACACGAAGATCACGGCCCTCTACGCGCTGCTGGCGAGCCTGCTGATGATCGTGCTCTACGTCTGGGTGCGGTTTCAGAACGTCGCCTTCGGTCTCGCCGCCGTGGTGGCGCTCATCCACGACGTGCTCGTGGCGGTGGCCTGCCTCGCCTTCAGCACCTACGTGAGCCGGTTCCTCGGATGGGCGCTGATCGACGATTTCAAGATCAGTCTCGACGTCGTGGCGGCGCTGTTGACGATCGTGGGCTTCTCGATCAACGACACGATCGTGATCTTCGACCGCCTCCGCGAGATTCGCGGCAAGAGCCCGTTCGTCACGGCGGAAATGATCGACAAGGCGGTCAACCAGACCTTGAGCCGCACGATCCTCACCTCCGGAACGGCCCTGCTGGCGACGTTGATCCTCTACCTGTTCGGCGGGCAGGGCATCCACGCCTTCGCCTTCACGATGCTGGTGGGCATCATCACCGGCACCTACAGCACGATCTACATCGCCGCGCCGATCGTGCTTTGGCTGCAGGAAGGGGCCGGCGCCGCCCGGCGGAATCGGCCGGCGCCGCGGTCGGCACCACAGCTTTCCGCCTGACGGCCTGAGACCGCGAGGCAAACCCTACCGGCAATGCCGTCTCTGACGGCTCGTCTCTCGTCATGGCGGAGCGGGCCGGACGGAGCCGCCGACCCGCGGGCCGGCGGCGGCGCATACTCTCCTTGCAGGGGCCGCAGCGGCGGCTTCTGGGCCGCCTCTGGAGGAGAAGAGCATGGCGCAGATCATGCACACGCTGCGGTTCGTCGTCGGCATGGCAATGCTGGCCGGTGGGGCGGTGCTGGCCCGGCCGTTCGTGTCGGCGGTGCTGGCGGCCCGCCAGGGCGGTGCGCCGGCCGCTGCAGCGGCGACAGCCGGGCCGCAGGCGGGTTTTCCGGCGATGATGATCGGCGGCGGACACGCCATTCCCGACGCCAGACAGCCGGCGGCGCCGGCTGTGAGCGTGGCGGATGTGGACCGGTCCTGGCCTTCCTCCGCCGTCGCGGCCCAGGGCCAGCCTTCTCCGGCATTGCCGGGGCCGCCCGCTCCTCCCGCTCCGCTTCCCGCGTCCGGACTCGATTTCTCGCCGGCGGCGCCGGCGCTCGAGGGAACCTATCGTTCCACCGTCGACATTCCTCCGCCGCCGTTGCTCGACGGCCATGCGCCACCGCCGCTGGCCGCCGGGTGGTCGGTGCACCAGGTCGCCAAGCCTCCGGTCGCCGGGCCGGCGATCCAGCCGTCGGCGTTGGCGGCGGACTATGTTGTCCGCGACGGCGATGACCTCACCGGAATCGCCCTGAAGATCTACGGGCATGCGGGGGCCGCGACCGCCATCTGGGCGGCGAACCGGGATCGGCTGACCGATCCCCAACTGCTGCCCATCGGGCTGTCGTTGCGATTGCCCCCCTCCTGGACGCTTCCCGCTGGGCAGGCGTCGCAGGCTGCCGCTGCCGGCCTCGCGATCGAGCCGTCGCTCGCGAACGACCCGTTGAGCGACGCGGGCCGGGTGGCCGCGGGACCGCGGCACGCCGCGCCGCAAGCCCGGAGCGAGGCGGAATCGTTCTGGCTCCAGGGAGCGGCCACCGGTTCCGGGGCAGTGCCTGAGACGACGTCGACACCGACGCCGCTGGCCATGGCGAATCGTCCGGCCGCGATCCGGGTCGCCATGGGTGATTCGCTTGAATCGATCGCCGTCAGGTTCTATGGAGAGAGGGGCATGGCGACGCGGATCTGGCAGGCCAATCGTGACCGGCTCCGCAGTCCGGACCTCCTCGTGCCTGGCGTGGAACTGCGGCTGCCGTGACGACGGGAAGGGCTGGGAACGCAGTTGCCCGGCCCGCTAGTCGCGCTGGCGAGAGAGTGCCAGCTTGAAAAAGGTGTTGATATGGTCGGCCACGTTCCCGTTGGGGTCATTGGCCAGCTTGTCGCCCGTCAGGCTCGTGTCTGCCTGCATGAAAAACACCGTGCCCTCGGCGGCGTTCTCGAGCCCCTTGGCCTTCTCCGGTGGTTGATCAGCCCGCTGCTGAAACCATGAGTCGGGTCGCAGACGCTTGAGCTGATCGAACAGCCGAATGGCGTCGCGATCCGACTTGCCGGCGAGCACCATGATCGGAATCTCGTGCTGGAGGGATTCGCTCGTCAGCGGCAGCGTCAAGGAGATGCCCTTCGTGGCCCAGATCGGGCTGACGAGGGCGAGCGCCCGCACCTGCCGGCCCTGCGGTCCGGTGGTGGTCGGCGGCCAATTCCAGTCAGCCACCGTCCAGAGCGACGCGAGCGTCGCGCCGACGCCGCAGCCAACGACGCAGAGCCGGTCGATGTCGAGCGTTCCGGAGTCCGACTTCCGTTTGATCCAGTTGCGGACCGCCTCGATTTCGCCGCTCATGGTGCACTGATCGCGGAGCCGGCCACCCGTTGCAGCGGCGATCGACTCGAGGTCGATTTTTTTGAGCAGGCGAGGCTCGCTGGATTCGCTCTTCGTGCCGCCGCCGGCGCTGGCCTGACGGACGCTGGCTCCGTGGCCACGGAGATCGGGGGCTACGACGGCGCAGCCCGAGCGTTGCAGGGATCTCGCCAGATGATCGACCGTCTTGTGTGAGCCCTCGAAGTCGTGGATCAGGATGACCGTGGCCGCCGCCTTGGCCTCTTCCGGCGGCGGGTAGTACCAGGCGGCGATGCGGATGCCGTCCGAGGTTTCCAGCCGCAGTTCCTCCACGCTCGGGGCGGTTGCCACGGCAGCACCATCTTCCGCCCTGCCGGCAGTGGCGAGCGACAGGAGCAGGAGAACCGGCAGGCACAGGTGCCTGCACAGCCGGAGGCAAGACCGCACGTGAAGAGCCATCAGAAGGTGTTCCAAGGCGTGGGGAAGGAAACCAGGGGCCAAAGCCGTCGGGTCCACTTCCTTTTGTGGCAAAAAGGCCCGAAAAAAGCTATCATTGAGAGATCGGTCCGGGCAAACGTGCGGACGGGGAATAAACCTCTCCTGCCGGACCGAATGGAAACTGCTGGTTCCGCGGTCGTGGATCGGTGCTTTGTCGGAGCCGGCCTGGCGGCCGCATCTCCCCGTCACGTGAGCGAGGGTTTGCCGTGGAACTCCTGGAAGAACTGCTGGCCGGGTTCAAAAGCTGGTGGCAGGCCCGCACGGGCGAGGAGGAGACGCCGCTGGACGGCGACACCCCGGCCTGGTTCGTCAGCCTGTTCATTCACGTGGCGGTGCTGTTGTCGCTGGCACTCGTGGCCCTGCGGGAACCCGCCCGGTCCGCCCCGGCGATCACGATCATTCAGCCGCAGGAGGCCGTCGAGGAGGTTCTCGACGTGCCGCGGGAGATGGCCGTTGCCGACGAAGAAGAGACGCATGAAGGCGCCGTCAGCGACGAGAGCAGCACGGAGGTGGCGCAGGCCCTGGCGCCGACCCTCTCCGAGCAGTCGGTCATTCCGATCGAGGAGGAACTGGATCTGGCCAGCGACATCAGCCTCGAGCCCATCGACGTGCTTCCTTCCGCAGCCACGCTCGACGACACGTTCGTGGTGAAGGGGGGCGTCGGTGCCGGGACGACCGGTGCCACCGGAGCCATCGACCGGCTCACCGGCGAGATCGCCGCATCGCTCGACGAGCGGCCCACCGTCGTCTGCTGGGTGTTCGACCAATCGGTGAGCCTCGCTGGCCAGCGGAAGGAGATCGCCTCGCGTCTCGAGCGGGTGTTCGACGAACTGGGTGTCAACCGGCTGGCTGCCCACCGCCCCGACCTCAAGAACATGGTGGTCGCCTACGGCAAGAACGTGACCCTGGTCACGAAGGCCACCGACGACGCCGCCAGGGTGGTGAAGGCGATCGAAACGATCCCCGTCGATGATTCCGGGGTGGAGATGACGTTCACGGCGATCCGCAACGCCGCCAACGAGGCGAGCGTGTTTCGGCGGGCGCCGCGGAAAAATGTGCTGATCATTGCATTCACCGATGAAGTCGGGAACGACCAGAACGAGGCCGACAAGACCGCCGCGTTCTGTCGCACGCTCGGCATCCCGGTCTACGTCGTCGGCGTGCCGGCTCCGTTCGGCATGAAGGAAGTGAAATTCAAGTTCGTGGAATTCGATTCGAAGTACGACCAGGATCCGCAGTGGGCCGTCGTGGAGCAGGGGCCCGAGACCCTCTATCCCGAGGTGGTTCGCGTCCGTTCCGGGAGCATCGCCGACGAAGCGATCGATTCCGGCTTCGGCCCCTTCAGCCTCTCGAAGCTCTGTGCGGCAACCGGCGGCATTTACTTTGCCGTGCACGCGAACCGTGGGGCACGTGGCAGGGTGAGCGACGCCGACACGGCGGCGATGTCGTCGCGGCTGCGGTATTTCTTCGATTCCGACGTGATGCGGAACTATCAGCCCGACTACCTGTCGGCCGCCACGATCGACAAGATGCTGGCCGGCAACCGGGCCAAACGGGTGCTAGTCGAGGCGGCCCGATCGGTCGAACTCAGCCCGATGGAATCACCCACCATGACGTTTCCTCGCCAGGATGACGGCACGCTCGCGCAGTTGCTGGGTGAGGCCCAGAAGACGGCCGCCCGCATCCAGCCGCGAATCGACGCGCTTGCGGAGTTGCTCAAGTCGGGGCTGGCCGATCGGGAAGCGATCAAGGAGAAGCGCTGGCAGGCCGGCTACGACCTGTCCCTCGGCCGCGTGCTGGCACTCAAGGTGCGGACCGATGCCTACAACACCACGCTCGCCCAGGCAAAGTCCGGGATGAAGTTCAAGGACCCCAACAACGACACGTGGGTGCTGGAAGAGAGCGAAGACGTCTCCAAGGCCGGATCCCAGACGGAAAAGGTGTCGCAGCAGGCCGTGATGCTGCTGGAACGGGTGGTACGGGATCATCCGGGGACGCCGTGGGCGCTGCTGGCCGCCGAGGAACTGCGGCGGCCGCTGGGATACCGGTGGGTCGAGCGACATACCGGCGTCAACAAGCCGAAGATGGGCGACGGTGGCGGCGGAGGGGTGCCGTCCGCCGGCGTCGACGACAAGAAGCGGATGCTCGCCGCCCCGAAGCCGAAGCGGCCGCTGAAGAATCTGTGATCACGCGAACCCGCGGCATCGTGCCGCGGTTCGCTTGGCCGACCGCCGTCGGCTGGTTCTCACCCGGGCCTCCGGCCCTGGCGCGGTTTGACCCCGACCTGCGAGCGAGGGTTGGCGGGCATCCGCCCGCGGCCGCCCGGATGGCGGCCGCCACCCAGCGAAAATGGCCGGGAGGGCCATGTTTCGCGTGTATTCAGAAGGTGAGGTTCTCTTCCGCGAAGGTCGTGCGGCTGTCGTAGGCGTGGAAGCTGCGGGCGATCTTGCGAGACAGCACCTGCAGGAAGAGCGACCGGAACTGTGCCTCCGACTGATCGGTCGAGGGCACGGCGCTGTCGCCTGGGAAGGTGAAATCGTCGAACCGCTTCTCGAAGAGCACCGTCTTCTCCGCGACGTCATAGACCCTGACGTTCGCCGACGCCCGGCCGCGGTAGAGCGTCGATCCCTCGTGCATGCGAAACTGCTCGAGGTCGATGCCGACCACGATGTCGGCATCGAGCGCCTTGCCCAGCGTGGGATAGTTGGTCCAGGCATTCTCGTCGATCCAGCGGGCCACCTCGCGTTGGTCGATCACCCGCGCCTTGCGGACGTTTTGTGCCAGCTGTGATCCCACCATCGCGGCGAGTTCGCGGGCGGAGCTGGCATCGCTGAACTCGAGTTCCACGATCGGCTTGCAGACCACGGCCACGTGCTTGCCCTTCAGCCCCTTGAACTCGGCCGGCGCGTCTTTTTCCGGGGCGACGAGGTACGCGACGGTGGTGATCATCGAGCAGCCGCCGCTGACGAGCGGCAGCAGCAGGGCGAGGGCCGCGAGATGGAGGGCGGGGCTGATCCGGAAGAGCATTCGATGATCCTCGTTCAGGTTCGCTGGTTCATGCATCGGCGGGCTTCTGGTCTGGCTTCTGGTCTGGCTTCCGGGCTGGGTCCCGGGGACGTGACGCGGGAGGGTAGCCAGCACCAGTCGCCTGCTCAATGCCGCTTCCAGAGCGGGAGCGGGCGGAATGCCGGCCGGCCAGGGCCCCGTGCCGACGACCGAATTGCCCAGTTTGTGTATTTCATTCCCACGGCTTCCAAGGCGACAATGCCCGGCATGGCAATGCTTGATGCGACGACGTCGATGCCTGCAGCGGGATTCCTGGCAGCCTTGGCCGCCGGTCTGCCGGAGCACGGCTTCTGGTCGGCGCCGGTGGTGGTGGCCGTCTCCGGCGGTGCCGACAGCGTGGCCCTGCTGCTGGGATTGCATAGCCTGGCATCAGGGCAGGGGGCACGCCCGCGACTGCTCGTGGCCCATGCGCGGCACGATCTGCGTGAAGAGGCCGGGGTGGATGCCGCCTTCGTGGAGAGGCTCGCCGCCACGCTTGGCATTCCCTGCGTCGTGCGTGACCTGCAGGTGCGCGAGCCCGGCGCTCTCCGCGGAGAGGGGCTCGAGGGGCGGGCCCGGCGGCTGCGGCAGGAGTTCTTCGTCGCCGTCGCCAACCAGCATGGAGCCCGCTTTGTCGTCGTCGCCCATACCGCCGACGACCAGGCCGAAACCATCCTGCATCGCACGCTTCGCGGCACCGGCCTCTCTGGCCTTGTGGGCATGGTGCCAGCCCGCGAACTCAGCGACGGCGTTGCGCTCCTGCGGCCGCTGTTGGCCCTGCCTCGCCGCGTCGTGAGAGCGTATCTCGAATCAGGCGGACATTCTTGGGTGGAGGATGCGACGAATGCCGATGTCCGGTTCGCGCGGAACTTTCTGAGGCACGAGATCCTGCCGCGGTGTCAGGATGGCCCCTATCCGGCGGCGGCGGCGGCGCTCGTGCGGCTGGGCAGTCAGGCCGCGGCCGCGGCCGGGGCGGTGCGGAGCGCTGCCGAAAACCTGCTCGAGACGCATGCAACGCGTGGCTCCGACGGCGCGACCGTGCTGCAGACTCACAAACTGGCCGGGCTCGATCGGCACCTGCTCGCCGAGATCTTCGTGGCCCTGTGGCACCGCGAGGGTTGGCCCCAGCGCGACATGACGGCCCGGCACTATTCCCAGCTCGCCGCGCTGGCCGTCGCCTCTGCCGACCCGGTTCCGGCGGCTCCGATGGCGATCGACCTGCCGGGAGGCGTGCGGGCCCGGGTGGCGTCGTCTGGGATGCTGGTCGTCGAGCGGGGAGGGTGACACGCCGGTGGACGCAGACGCAACTCGTGACATCTCCGACCTCAAGACGCTTGTCGGCCTCGCTGACGAGCAACTCGCCGCGCAGGCGGCGCGGGAGGGGTCGGACGGTGCAGCGTTCACGTCGCTCATGGAGCGGTATCGCGAGAAGGTCTGGCGGGTCTGCTGGCGGCTGATGGGCAGCGAGCACGACGCGGAGGATGCCGCGCAGGAGGTGTTCGTCAGGCTGTTTTTCGAGCGGGGGAAGTTTGCCGGGCGATCGA
>JBILWX010000229.1:0-3945 GCA_044369655.1 Pirellulales bacterium | reverse complement strand
CGGGCTCGGGGGCCACGTCTGGCAGGGCGAGCATTTCCGCGAGCGTGTCGAACGCCTCCGGGCGGCCCTGTCGGGCCAGTGCGAGGCCGGCGTTGAACCGCACGTCGTCGTTCGAATCGCCGGCAAGCTGGTCGAGCCGATCGCCGGCTCGAGCCCCGCCGATCACGCCGAGCGTGAAGGCGGCGGCCGACCGCAGCTGCGCGTCGTCGCTTTGCGAGGCGGCGACCACCGCTCCGGCGACGGCCTCGGCATCGTCGAACGATCGGCCTGCGGCCACGAGGTTCGTGTTCAGCACGGCCAGGGCCTCGACCGCCGCGCGGGCCGTCTGCGGGTCGGAGAGATTCGTGGCCCGTTCCACGAGCTGACCGGCGGCGGCCGGGATGGCGAATTCGCCGAGAGCCCGGCAGAGATAAAGCCTGAGCGTCTGCGACTGTTCGCCGCTGCGGCCGCTGGCCACCTCGTCGCCGAGGATGCGGCCCAGTTCAGTGGCGAGCGACTCGTCCGACTTGAGGGCGGCGCCGCCGGGGCCCCGGAGGTCGTTGGCGAGATTGAGCGCCGCCTGCCAGCGTCCCTCGTTGTCGCGGCGGAGCGTCTTCACGTAGGCCTGCGGATCGCTGCCGAGATGGGCGAGCCAATGGAAGGCCAGCCACACGCAGACGATGATGGCGACGATCACGCCGGGCACGAGAAACAGCTGCACGAGAAACGCGGCGTTGGGCGGTTCGACGGGCGGCAGCGAGTCGTCCTGGGAGACGGTCCGGCGGGGGGAGTCGGCCATGGAGTGTGGATCAGCCGGATGACGCACCGCGGGCTGTTTGCGGCGCGAGGGTGGTGGAAGCGGCGGGAACGGAGAGAATCGGGGTGGCCGGCAGTCGCGGCCGTGCCTTCAGAGCAGTCTAGGGAGTCACCCCTGTGCGTCAACTTCCAGATCTTTCCGCGGTTCCCCCCCCTGGCCCGGCCGCACCGGCGGCCTGGCTCGATCTGGAGTTGCCGACGGTGGAGCAGAATCTCGCCCTTGATGAGGCCCTGCTCGAGCTCGCCCACGAGGGGCTGACGACCACGACCTGCGTCCGCACCTGGATGGCGGCGGAGCCGGCGATCGTGCTCGGTTCGTCGAGCCGTGTCGACGAGGAGATCGACCTCGGGGCCTGCGACGCGGCGGGGGTGCGGGTGGTGCGGCGGCCCAGCGGCGGGGCCACGGTCGTGCTGGGGCCGGGCTGCCTGATGTGGTCGGTGATCGCGCCTTATCCCGCGGGCGTGCCGCCGATCGAGACGATTCATGCCGCGATGCTCGAGCCATTGGCGGCGGCGCTCAACGAGGCGTTGCCTAGGGTTGAGCGTGGTGCCGGTCGGCGGGTGGCCCGTCGCGGCACGAGCGATCTGGCGGTGGCTGCCGATCATGAGGAGGCCGAGCGCAAGGTGTCGGGCAATGCGTTGCGGGTGAGGAGGCATGGCGTGCTCTATCACGGCACGTTGCTCGACAGCTTCGACCTGTCGCTGGTGGGCCGTGTGCTCAGGCATCCGCCGCGCGAGCCCGACTACCGCTCGCGGCGTGCGCACGGCGACTTTCTGGCGAACCTTGGCATTGGCCGCGAGACGCTCGAGCGAACCGTCCGCGCCGCGTTCAACGCCACGGTGGCGCACGGCGAGTGGCCCCGCGAACGGGTCGCCAGACTCGTCGCGGAGCGGTATGCCGCGCGCGAGTGGACGAGCCGGCTGTAAAGCGGAATGCGGCCAGCCCCGCCCCCACTCCACCTGTCAACCTGGGCAATATCTTCCGGCAGTAGGAGATGGGGAGTCTGTCGATTGCAAGGTAATCGTGGTCGCGGTGATCCGCCGATCCTCCCTATGGCGGATGGGATTCGGTGTCGGGACCGTGGTTGGTGGCCGAAAGAAACCAGTCTTTCGGCGGCGACCGCTCCTGAGTAGGTTTCCCGACCCGATCGACAAGAAGTCGTTCGACAGCTCGCAACAGCGACAGCCCGCAACAGGAGGTTGCCTACTATGCGTTTACACATGAATGCCGCGGACGTGCGGCGATTGGTCACGCATTACTTCCTCGATCTCGGCGTGGACAATGCCGACGTCGATGATCTCCAGGAAAACATCCGGATCGATCGGGGCCGGTGCGTTGCCCGGTGTTACCGCGTCGCGGAGATGTTCGCGATGTGGATGATCGATGTCGGCGTGCTGCAGTTCTATGATGCCGACGGCGAGATGCTGCACACCGTGAATCTGTTCACGGAACTGCAGCCGCAGCGAGCCGCTGCCTGATCGCGGCGAAGTGACGTTCGCCCCGGGCATGGGTTCGGCGCCGGCGAGGCGCCGACGTGTCTGCGGCGTCGTGCAAACAAGATCTGACCGATGTGGTGTGGTGTTTTGGGGGATCGTGCGCGCGGAGGCGGGGCCGCCGCTGCGCTTGTATGGTGGCCTGACGGCCGGGGGGCTGGCGATGAGTGAGACATTCGATCTGGTGCGATCGCCGCGGCTTTCGATCGTCATTCCCACTCCGGCCGACACCGGCGCCATGGAAGAAACGCTCGTCAGCGTGCTCGAGCACCGGCCTGACGACTGCGAGATCGTGGTGGCCCTCGGCTGCGACTACGCCGACCCGTGGAACATCCGCGAGGAAGTTCGGTTTGTGCAGGCGCCCGCCGGTTCGAGCCTGGTGGCATGCGTGAACTTGGGCGTGGCAGCCAGCGAGGGCGAGGTGGTGCATGTCCTCGCCGCGGGGTGGCGGGCGACGGAGGGCTGGACCGATCTGCCGCTGGAGCGGTTTGAAGATGACGACGTGGGGGCTGTCGTGCCGTTGGGGGTTGCGGCCGACGACCGTGATCGCGTGGTGTCGGCGGGCGTGCGATGTGCCGTCGGGGGGCGGCGTATCGACGTGGCCGCCGACACCAGGTGGAAGCGGGCGCGGGCGGCAGAGTGTCCGCCGGCGGGTGCGCCGGTGCCGCAGGGGCCGGTGCTGCAAACCGGTTTCTGGCGATCGGGCGTGCTTGCGCTGGCGGGCCGCGGGTTCACGACGGCCTGTGGTGATGGGGCGGCCGACGCCGACATGGCGATCACGCTCTCGCGGAGTGGCCGCAGCGTGGTGGTGGAGCCGCATTCGGTGGTGATTGCGCCGGCGGCGGCAAAGGGAAAGGTGCGGACGCGGTCGTTCGCGGCGGGCGTGCACGCGGAGCGGCTGTTCTGGCGGAGCGTGGCGGGTTCGTCGTTCCTGCCGGCGCTGGTGATGCATCTGGTGGAGATCGTGCGGCATGCGGTGGCGCGGGCGCCGCTGGGCACGGTGCCGATGCTGGTGGGGCGGGTGGTGGCCATCCTGCAGTTTGGCGGGTATGTGCCGCGGTATCTGCAGTTGCGGAGCGTGATCCGGCAGGCGGCAGCAGAGCAGCGTCGTGAGCGGGCTGATGGCCATGAGCAGCAGACGATCCGGATCGACGGTCCGCAGGTCGGGCTGGGTCGCCCGCGGCAGCGGCTGGAGCGTGAATCGGTGCCGCTGCGGAAGTCGGCCTGAGCTGGTTTTGAGCCGGCGGCGAGCCGATCACGGCCGAATCACGTGCCGATCGCGGGCGGGGGCGAGGCCGCTGCGTGGGCGGGATCGGGGGGCGTTTTCAGGGGTGCTCGGCGTGCTGCTATTGCCGCGAGCCCGTGGCTGGTAGAATCCGGGGCCTTGAGTCGCCCTCGTAGCTCAATTGGATAGAGCGTCAGCCTCCGGAGCTGAAGGTTACAGGTTCGATCCCTGTCGAGGGTACTTATTTCAGCGTTTTCGCAGGGTTTTACGGAGCTCTGCCCACACAAGTGGGCAGTTGGGGAGGCACCAAGCCCTCCTTCTCACAAAAGCTCGTGTCTTTTTGTCGCTGAGGGGGGAGGCTATCGTCTTCGCAACAGGCGCGTCCGGAGCCAGCAAGACTCTCGTGGGCCTCAACGTGGCCACGCGGCACA
>JBILWX010000228.1:0-3950 GCA_044369655.1 Pirellulales bacterium | reverse complement strand
GCCTGACGATCGCCCATGGCATGCTCGTCGAGCAGATCGTCGTCAACCCGAGCGGCTTCCGGGCCGCGTTCGCCACCGCGCCCGGCGGTCGGGGCTACACGCTCGAATACGCGATCCCGTGGCGGCTGCTCAACTGCGAGAACGACCCGCCGCGGCCGGGCGACACGCTCGCCGCCGCGTGGCAGGTGTATTTCAGCGATGCGGGCGGGCGGCTCTGGCGCGATCAGATCGTCGAGCTTCGCAACGCAGCGGAGCCGCCGCGGATTTTCGTCTGGGAACGAGCGGCCACCTGGGGCCGTGCAGAATACCAATGAGGCAGCGGTCGCCTCGGGGGATGATGGTGTGATCGGGGGAACGAAACGGGAGGACATTCAATCATGAACATGAAATCTCCGCGGAATCGGGTGACGGGCTTCACGCTCGTCGAGCTCTTGGTGGTGATCGCGATCATCGGCACGCTCGTCGGTCTCTTGCTGCCGGCCGTGCAGGCAGCCCGTGAGGCGGCGCGGCGCAGCCAGTGCGGCAACAACCTCAAGCAGTTGGGGCTTGCCCTGCATGGGTTCGCGGATGTTCATAAGTGTTTTCCGCCGGGAACGTATCGTGGGGGAAATCCAGGCATGAACTGGCCGTTCAGTTGGATCGCGGGGATTCTCCCGCATATCGAGGCGACGGAAACCTACACGAAGCTCGGTTGGCAGAACCTCTGGACGACAAACTTGGACGTGGGTTTTGGGGCCGATTCGACCGCCGCGGCAAACGCGATCAGAGACTTTCGTTCGTCAATCCTCTCTTGCCCGTCGTGCCCCATGCCGAGAACGGTGCCGAGCACCGCATCCTATCGTCCACGCTGCCTCATTCCCTCCTATGCAGGCGTGTCGGGGGCCAGTGACACCGGGTTCTCCACTCGAGCGAACCGGTGCCCGGGCGTAGGGTCTCATGGATTGTCGGAATGGAATAGAGACAGCCAGTGCTTCAATGGGGTGCTCTCCCAAACGCAGCAACGGAATTCGCCGGTAAGCACGAATGTCACTGGTCCTATTTTCCGCACCGGACAAGTCCACGACTACGGCGTGAAGCTGCACCGCATAACCGACGGCCTGTCGAAGACGATCGCCATCGGCGAACAGTCGGGCTGGGGCGTGGATTCGAGCGGCAACCCGAATCAGTGCCGCTCCGCTTCGGATGGCCGATGGGCGGCCGGTGGCTACGAAGGCCGGATGTCCAACATCACACGGATCAGCGAGCCGCTCGGTTCGAAGACCTGTATACACGCCTGGAGCGGTTACACGGATGTCGAAGCGCGGATCGGGTTTCGTTCCGCTCACGGGGGCGGGGCACAGGTGGTGTTCGCCGACGGCAAGGTGCTCTACCTGGAGGAGACGATCGACTTCACGGTCTACAAGTCTCTCGCGATTCGCGACACCGCCACATATGGGTCCTACGTGAAGGTGATGCCTTGAACACGCATGAGCTGATGGCAAAGGAGGCTGCGTCTGCCTGCCCGCGACGGTATGTCGCCGCCCTGATCGCAAGCATGGTGATCGCGACGACGGTCGGCTGCGGACGGCCCGACATGGGCCGCGTCTCCGGGCTTGTAACGTACGAGGGCAAGCCGGTAGCCGATGCCGTCGTGACCTTCAGGCCGCAGAACCGGCCGATGGCGGTCGGTCGCACCGATGCGACGGGCCGCTTCACGCTCAACACCCATTCCAAGGGCGACGGTGCCGTGAAGGGAGTCAATCGCGTCTCGATCATGCCTTGGAGTCCGCCTACCGAGTCGTTTCCGGAGCCAGGGCAAGCGATCCCGCCTTTGAAGGAGCCCGAGCGGCCCGACATCCCCAAGAAGTATCGCCAGGAAGAAACCTCCGGGCTTACGGTGGAGGTCATCGCCGGCAAACGCAACGAGTTCACCTTCGAACTGGCGGAGTGACAGTCGAGTAAGCAATGGCTCGCGCATCTTCCGATTCCATGCAAACCCGTAGCGCAAGCGAGGGTTCACGTTCACGGATATCTCACTCAAAACGTTCTTTTTTCTTCACTCATCTTTTCCCGTCGGTTTTCTTCTCTTCTGGAGGTGTGTCATGACCATGAAGGTGTTTCTGAGCCGCGAGGAATCGCGGCGTGTCCGGCCGGTTGGCCCGAGCCACGCCGGCGGTTTCACGCTGGTCGAGCTGTTGGTGGTGATCGCCATCATCGGCACGCTCGTGGGGTTGCTGCTGCCAGCCGTGCAGGCAGCCCGTGAGGCGGCGAGGAGAAGCTCGTGCGGCAACAACCTCAAGCAGATCGGCCTCGCGATCCAGAGCTACGTCGATGCCAGGCAAGCATTTCCTCCCGGAGCTGAGAACTTCGACGACGGCTGGCCCTGCAACGGCGTGAACTGGCGGACGCGAATCCTCCCCTACCTGGAATTTTCTGACGTCTATAACAAGCTGAGCTTCACGGCGAGTAACAGTTTCTCGGGCGGCTCTCTCGTTGGGGGTGTCCACACTTCGGGAAATCCCAACGTCGTGCTCAAAAACCTGATCGTTCCTCTGTACCGGTGCCCGTCAACAAGGACTCAGGCACTCGGAAACTTCCCAGGCCATGAATCGCACTGGAATGACGCGCCGGTCATGGTGATCAACTACGTGGGAAATGCGGGCGCGGCGAGCCCGGTGCCGGGCTCCAACTCAAGCGCCGGCGTCGCCTCCAACGGCTTCGGCGAGTCGAGCAACAACGGAGTTCTCTCGCAGAACCAGCAGTGGCGGCCGCGACACATCACCGACGGGCTTTCGAAGACGGTGGTGGTATTTGAGCAATCGGGGTTGACCAGCGGAAAAAACCTCACGAGTAACTATCTCGGAGGATGGTTCGGTTCGCGAAGAAAGGGGTATATAGGAGCTCCCGGAGCGCTCGGTCAGGGAGAATGGTATACGGGCGGCACCACGGTCCGGCACCAGCCAAACTCCCAGACGATCATCGGCGGCCAGAATGATTGGCCGTTCGCGGCGAATACGGTCATCAGTTCAGAGCACAGCGGGATCGTGCTGGCTACCCTGTGCGACGGCAGCGTCCGCGTCATCGAAGACAACATCTCCCTGACGAGCTTGAAGCGATTGGCTTGCCGCTACGATGGCGAGCCTGATACGGAGTAATTTCTGAATGAACATGTCCATCGGGCAAATTTCCCAGATTGCTTTTTGCCGCGCACCGCGCGACGTCGCATGGGGCCACGCGATGCGTCTCGCGTCGTTTGGTTCCGGATGCTCAGCCTTGAAGCAGGCCGTGCTTGCCACGGCGGTGATTCTGACGGGCTGCGGCGGGCCACCTTCCGGCGCGGTGTCGGGAATCGTCCGATTTGAGGGGAAGCCCTGTGGCGACTCGGCTGTCGTATTCATGTCGCTCGAAACCGGTGCGAGCAGTAGTGCAAATCTTGAACCTGATGGGAGTTTCAAGTTGCCCAAGCGGCTCGCGGTAGGCGAGTACCGGGTCTATCTCTCGCCGAAAGCGGGGGCGGTTTCGCATGGAGCTGATGGGCAGCCCGCGCCGGCGCCGCTCCCATCTTCGATCCCCGTCAGGTACACCCACGAAGCGTCCACCGACATCACGGTGAATGTCCGTGCAGGGGTCAACGAATTTTCCGTGGACATAAACAAATAAGCGACGGGAGCGATTTTCTCCGCGTGAAAAAGGGGACGCAGCAGATTTTTATATGGTAGCGGGCAGCCACCTGGGGCCGTGCGGAGTATCAGCCATGAAAAGGCGACTGGCTCGCGCATCTTCCGATTCCATGCAAGCCCGAAGCGCAAGCGAGGGTTCACGTTCGCGGATCTCTCACTCAAAACGTTCTTTTTTCTTCACTCATCTTTTCCCGTCGGCTCTCTTCTCTTCTGGAGGTGTGTCATGACCATGAAGGTGTTTCTGAGCCGCGAGGAATCGCGGCGTGTCCGGCCGGTTGGCCCGAGCCACGC
>JBILWX010000098.1:0-13346 GCA_044369655.1 Pirellulales bacterium | reverse complement strand
CTGCCGATCAGCGGCTGGTCGCCGTGGGTGGACCGTCACGGGTCGTGCGGCTGCTGACGACGGCCGACGGCAAGGCGGAGAGCGAGCTCCGCAAACACACCGACTGGGTGACGGCGCTCGAATTTTCGCCGGCGACTTCGCAGCAGGCGGCCCTTCTGGCCACGGGCGACCGCGCGGGCAATCTCTTTCTCTGGGAGCCGCGCGGCGGCCGCGAGCACGGCACGCTCAAGGGCCACACCGCCGCGATCACGGCCATGGCCTGGCGGCCCGACGGTGGCGTGCTGGCCACGGTGTCGGAAGACGGCTCGCTGCGGCTCTGGGATCCGAAGGGATCGACGCAGCTGAAAACCTGGCCGGCCCACGCGGGTGGTGCCGAGAGCGTGGCCTGGCTGCGGGACGGCCGCCTCGTCACCACCGGCCGCGACCGGCGTGTGAAGCTCTGGAAGGCGGATGGCCCGCTCGAGCGCGAGACCTCGCCGCTCGCCGATATCGGCACGCGGGTGGCGGGTACGACCGACAGCGCCCGGATCTTCGCCGGCGATTGGAGCGGCGCGGTGACTGTTTTCACCACCAGCGATGCCAAGTCGGCCGGCTCGCTCGACACCAACCCGCCGCCACTCGCCAAGCGGCTGGAGGCGGCGGAAAAACTGCTCGCCGATGCCACCGCGACCGGACAGACGGCCGCGGAAAAGGCGAAGGCGGCGGCCGACGCCATGCAGGTCGCCGAGTCCCAGGTCGCCGCGGCCCGCAAGGCACTGGCGGAGGCCGAGGAGGCGGCACAGGCCGCCAAAACGCGGCAGGCCGAAACGACGCAGCAGGTCGATCGCTGGCGGGCGGAGCTCGATTTTTCGCGGTCACAGGCGACTCCGGCGAAATAGGAAAATCGCACGCACGGGCCGCGATTCCGCGTTCGCATCCGCCGCCCCATCTCTCTTGATTCGACGGCGCCGTTTCCCCATCATCCCGCCCCGCGCAGGCCCCGTGGGATGGCGGTGAGAGGAGCGACGCCGTGGTCGGATTCGGACATCATCCAACGTGCCTCCAGCCGAACGGCAGCCGTGCCGCCGCCGGGCTGATCGCGACGGCCACCTGCCTGTTCGCGTTGACCACGGCTCGCGCCGTGGAACCGTCGCCGATCCCGCGGCCCATGACGATCATCGAGGCCGGTACCGTGGTGGATGATCCCGACCGCGACCGGTGGAACCGGATCGTGCTCCTCGCCACCCCCCGGTTCGCCAGCGGCGATACCGACGCCGTCTCCGAGTCGATCAAGCAGACGGTGACCGGCTTCACCTTCGTGGTCCTCGCCACGATCCGGCCCGCGCAGGAATCCGTCGACGGCGGCGGGCCTGCACGACACGAACTGGTGGAGGTCGGCGTGGGATACGGCATGCCGGTGAAGGACCGGCTGACCGTCGTCGCCCCCGACGCCAAGCTGGAGGGCGTCGCGCTCGACTTTCTCGGCAGGCAGATCCTCTCCGCCAAGCAGAAGAGCCTCGCCGACATCGCCTGTGTCGGGAAGCACGGCACGGCCGTCGTCTTCGACACGCCGACGCTCATGCTTCGGGGCGATGATCACGAAGACCTCGTCGTCCGCCATTTCGTGCGGATCGATCCCACGTCCGGGGCGTGCTCGACCTGCGCGTGGATGGTCGCCCCCGCCGCCGACGGCGGACTCGCGCCCGTGGAGGAACCGCTGCGGATCGTCGAGGGGGGCACCAGGGAGGAGCGACTGATCCACGTCGACGGCAGCCGATTCACCTTCGGCTTTCCGACGAAGCAAGCTTTCGCCGTCGAGGATCTGCCTCCCGGCCGGCGTGTCGACTGGTCGGCCACGCTGCGCACGGCCGCCCATGAACCCACCTACTCCGAACGATCGCTCGAGCGGCTGGCAGCGGAACTCGATACGGCCGTCGCCAGCCTCCGCACGCTTCGCTCCGCGGAACGCTGAACGGCGGTCACCTGTTGTGCATGTCGCACGACACGCCACCGGCTGCCGGCACGTAGCACATCCTGGCGTAGTCCATCACCATGCGGTGCGCACTGAATCGCCATGCCAGCGAACTGATGGAGTTCATCATCATGCGGATCCAGCCCCGCGGCAGGCCGTCGCTGTCGCGATCGTAGAACAGCGGGATCACTTCCTGCTCCAGCACCTTGTAGAGCGCCTCGCCGTCGCGGCGGTCGGTGATCTCGTCGTTGGCATGCGTCTCCCCGCGGCCGATGGCGAAGCCGTTACGGCCGTCGAACGCCTCGGCCCACCAGCCGTCGAGGATGGAGCAGTTGAGCCCGCCGTTGTAGACCACTTTCTGGCCGCTCGTGCCCGAGGCCTCGAGCGGTCGCCGCGGGTTGTTGAGCCACACGTCCACTCCCTGGATCAGGTGGCGGCAGACGTTGATGTCGTAATCCTCCACGAAGACGACGCGACCGGCGAACCGGCTGTCGTTCCGCAGGTTTGCGATCTTGCGGATCAGCGCCTTGCCAGGCTCGTCCGCCGGATGCGACTTGCCCGCGTAGATGATCTGGATCGGCCGGTCTGGGTTGCTGATCAGCGCGTGGAGACGATCGAGATCGGCGAGCACCAAGTCGGCCCGTTTGTAGGTGGCGAACCGCCGCGCGAAGCCGATCGTGAGGATGTTTGGATCGAGCACCGAGCGGGCCAACTCGACTGCCTCGTCGCACTCGCCACGACGCCGGCACTGCCGGGCCAGCCTGCGGCGCACGAACTGCAGCAGCAGGTTCTTGAGCGCGTAGTGCGTCTCCCACAGCTCGCCCGGATCGCACTCGTGGATCTTCTGCCAGATGTCGGGCTCGCCCATGCGGCGGAACCAGTTGGCCGGGAAGATGCGGTCGTAGAGTTGGAGCATCTGCCACGAGAGCCAGCTCGGCACGTGCACGCCGTTGGTGATGTGGCCGATCGGCACCTCCTCCTCGACCCGCCACGGCCAGAGGCTCGACCACATCTTGCGGCTCACGTGGCCGTGCAACGCGCTGACGGCGTTCGCCCGCCGCGACATCTTCAGGCCCAGCACCGTCATGCAGAATGGCTCGCCGTGGTTGTGGGGCTCCACACGGCCCATGCCCATCAGCTGGTCGTGGGAAATGCCGAGCGCATCCCGCATCGGTCCGAGGTATTCCTCGATCAGGCCGCCGTCGAACCGGTCGTGGCCGGCGGGCACCGGCGTGTGGGTCGTGAACACGGTCTGCCGGGCCACCCGGCGGACCGCATCTTCGAACGAATAGCCGTCGCGCTCCATCCGCCCGCGGACCGCCTCCAGCGTGGCGAAGACCGAATGGCCTTCGTTCAGATGGTAGACGCCGGGCACGATGCCCAACGCCCGGATCGCCCGCACGCCGCCGACACCGAGCACGAGCTCCTGGCGGATTCGCAGCCGCGAGTCGCCGCCGTAGAGCCGGCTGGTCAGTTCGCGATCCTCGGGATTGTTCACCTCCACGTCGGAGTCGAGCAGGTAGAGGTTGACGCGGCCCACCGCCATCTTCCAGACCTTGGCGAAGATCGGACCCGAGCGGGTGTCGATCTGCACGGTGATCGGCTTGCCGTCGGCGCCGAGGGCCGGCTCGATCGGCAGCGCCTCGGTCCGCGACTGCAGGTATTCCTCGTGCTGATAGCCGTCGATGTCGAGCTGCTGCTTGAAATAGCCCTGGTCGTAGAACAGCCCGACTGCGATGAGCGGGATGCCCAAGCCGCTGGCACTCTTGACGTGGTCGCCGGCGAGCACGCCCAGGCCACCCGAATAGATCGGCACCGATTCGTGGATGCCGAACTCGGCGGAGAAATAGACCACCGGCTTCGAACCGAGCACGCCGGCGTGCACGTTGCTCCAGGTGGAATCGCCCGCCATGTATTCCTTGAGACGGCGATAGGCCTGATTGATCCGGCTGTAGAGCACCAGTTCGGCGGCGCGGGCCTCCAACCGCTCGGGCGTGAACTCTGCCAGCAGCGCGATCGGGTTGTGGTCGAGTTGCCGCCACCGGATCGGGTCCAGTTCCCGGAACAGATTGGTCACCTCCGGATGCCAGCTCCACCAGAGGTTCCGGGCCAGCGCCATGCACTTGTCGTAGAGATGCTGCGGCGAGAGTTCGTCGAGCCGCGGGGCGGTGTGCTGCCCAGGGGCAGCAGTGCCATTGGAAGCGGCGGAATTTCTGGCTGCACTGGCGCCGCGACTGGGGGCGCGGGATTCTTCGGCCTGGCTCATGGTGGGGCTCCGGACGTGGTGTGGAGGAGGAGGGGGGCGGGGAACCTGCCAGAAGGATCCGCAGTATACCGAGCCGTCATTTTCATTCGACCCCCGGCCGGCATAATGGCGGCATGTTCACCCCCGGCTGTCGCCACCCTGACGACGTCGCACTCTCGACCCTCTGCGACACGCTGACGGGGCTCGCCGAGGAGACCGCCGACATCGGCCCTTGGCGGAGCGGGGCCTTCGCAGCACTGGCACGGGCGGGCGGGCTGGCGGGGTTCGTTCCCGCCGACTGCGGCGGCACCGCCGCCACGGAGCCCGCGATCCTCGCCATGCTTGCCGCACTCGCGGCCCGCTGCCTGACGACCGCGCTGGCCCTCACCCAGTGGGCCAGTGCCTGCCGGATCATCGCGGGAGGCGAGCCGGCCGTGCGGTCGGCCCGGTTGCCCTCCTTGGCCCGTGGCGACACCTCGACCACGGTGGGCATCTCGCAGCTCTCGACCAGCCGCCGCCACCTCGGCTCGCCGGCGTTGGCCGTGACCCGCAGAGGCGACACGTGGCGGCTGAATGGTCTCTGCCCCTGGGTCACGGGCGCCGACTCGAGCGATACGATCGTCACCGGTGCGCTGACCGAAACCGGCGACCAGCTCTTCTTCGTGGTGGCGACCGACGCGGCCGGCCTCGACATCGCGCCGCCGATGCACCTGCTCGCGCTCTCCGGAAGCCGGACGTCGAGCGTGATCTTCCGAGACGTCGAGCCGGCCGCCGTGATCCGGCCGACCGAGGCTGGCGTGCGGACGGGCGGCCTGGCGACGACGGCCCTGGCGGTTGGCGCCACCCGGGCGGCCGTCGCGCTGATCGACCATGAGTCCCGCGCGCGGCCGGCGCTCGAGCCGGTGGCCGCCGGCCTGCGGTCCGAGGTGGATGAACTCTGGCGGCAGCTCGATGCGGCCGCGGTTGGCGGCATCGAACCGGCGGAACGCGATCGGCTGCGGGCCCACGCCAACGGCCTCGTGGTGCGGGCCGCACAGGCGGCGCTCACGGCCTCGAAGGGGGCCGGCTTCGTCACCGGGCACCCGGCGGAGCGGCTCGTCCGCGAGTCGTTGTTTTTCCTGGTCTGGAGCTGCCCGCAGACGGTTTCCTCCGCCGTGATGTGCGAACTGGCCGGCATCGGCATCCCGTAGCGATATCCTTGGAGACGATGATGAAAAATATCCGCACGCACCTGTTCATCTCGACCGCGGTCGCGGCCGTGCTCCTGCACGCCGGTTCGGCATCGGCGCAACTCGCCCGCTTCGAGGGCTTGAGCAGCCTTCCCTTTTCGGAAAACCGCCCGACGCCGGAGACCGCGCAGACCCTGCGCGACGAACTGCTCTTCCAGCGGGCCACGCAGACCTATCTCTGGGCCCTGCCGCTGATCAACACGCTCGGCATGAAGGTCGGTTCGGAAAAGGTCTTCGGCGCCGGCTACAACGTCCTGCCGGTCTGGAAGAAACGCCTCGACGCCAGGACCCTGGTGACGACCCCCAACTCCGATGTCATCTATGCCATGGGCTACGTCGACCTCGGCACGGACGGCCCGCTCGTGTTCGAGGCTCCGCCCAATCTCCAGGGCATCCTGCTCGATGCCTGGCAGCGGCCGATCCCGGTCGACGGCGGAAGGTTCTTTGGAGACGTCGGCCTGCCGGGCCCTGACGGCGGCAAGGGAGGAACGTTTCTGCTGCTCCCCCCCGGCTTCAAAGGCTCCGTGCCGGAGGACTGTTTCGTCTACCGTTCACCGACCAACACCGTGTTCGTCTTCCTCCGCGCGTTCTACCAAGACCCCAAGAACCTGACGCCGGCCGTCGCGCTCATCGAGCAGTCCCGGATCTATCCACTCAATGGCAGGGAAACCGCCAGACCGATGCAGTTTCCCGATGCCTCCGGCGTGCCGGTCAACATGCTGCCGATCAGCGACGGCACCGCCTTCGACGAACTCAAGAAACTGGCGGACAGCGAAGGCGTGAACCTCGCCGACTCCGATTCGCTCGGCATGCTCGCATCGATCGGCATCGCCAAGGGGCGGCCGTTCGAGCCCGATGCGAAGACGCGGCAGATCCTCGACCATGCCGCGAAAACGGCCTTCAAGATGAGCCGCGTGATCGGCTTCGAGGAGATGATCGGGGGGCGTTCCCTGCGAATCTATCCAGACCGCCGGTGGATCAACCCGATGGCCGACGCGACGCCGGAGAACCTGGCGGGGCCTTTCGACCTCGGCTGGCGCAGGGTGGCCGGGGGCTATCTCGACCTCGACGCCCGGATCTGGTTCTTCACCAACTACTACTCGGTCAGCCCCGGCATGCTGTCGCAGACGCCAGGCAGGGGGGCCAAATACATGATCACCTTCGTCGACGGCAGTGGCGCGAACCTGTCGGGTGGCAGCAGCTACCGCCTCCAGCTGCCCCGCGACATCCCGGCCGCCAACTTCTGGTCGGTGACGCTCTACGAAGCCGAAAACGGCTCGGGGCTCGCCAACGGCCAGCCGTTCCCGTCGCTCGGTTCGCGCGACAATCCGGCCCAGAACGCCGACGGCGGCACGGATCTGTATTTCGGTCCCAAGCCGCCCGCGGGGAAAGCGGGCAACTGGCTCGCGACGGTGCCCGGCAAAGGCTACTTTGCCATCCTGCGGCTCTACGGACCGACCGCAGCCACCCTCGACAAGCATTGGAAGCCCGGCGACATCGAGAAAGTGCAGTGACCATGCAACCACCGTTTCCAGACAACTCCGCGCCACCCGCGCAGCTCCTGCCGACCACCGGCAGCGTCGCAACGAGGCTCGGCCCGCTCGAACTGCACAACGGCTACCCCACCGATGCCACCGTCGCGAAAATCTTCGACGACATCGACTACCAGCGGGCCTGCCAGGCCTACCTCTGGGCCCTGCCGCTCATGGCCATGCAGCAATGGCAGAGCGAGCACCTCATCAGGTTCGGCGCCGGCAAGCTCGACTACGTCGACTACCTCACGTTTCAGGACAAGCTCGGCCTCCTCACGGCCAACGCCACCACGCCCTACATCATGGCGTTCCCCAACCTGAAGGAGACCGGCCCGCTGGTGTTCGAGGTTCCCGCCGGCCCCACCGCGGGCGGCTTCACCGATTTCTGGCAGCGGCCCATCACCGACTCCGGCCAGACCGGACCGGACAAGGGCGCCGGCGGCAGGTATCTGATCCTCGGCCCCGACGACCCCGACATGAAGCCTGATGGCTATCACGTCTTCCGCTCGCCCACGGTGAACGTCTGGTCCGCTCACCGCGCACTCGATCCCGATCCGGCCAGAGCCAGGCTGCTCATCGACGGGTTGAAGATCTATCCCTACAGCCAGCGTGACAACCCGGTCCCCACCCGTCATGTCTCGCCGGCGGGCCGGCCGTGGAGCGGCGAACAGCCGCGTGGCCTCGCCTATTGGGCAGGCCTTTCGCAGGTCATCCAGGAAGAACCGGTCCACGACCGCGACCGGATGATGATGGGAATGCTTCAGCCGCTGGGCATTGAAAAAGGCAAGCCGTTCAATCCGACCGAGCGGCAGAAGCAGATTCTCATCGACGCCGCGCAGACCGGAGAGGTGATGGCCCGGGCGATCGCCTACCGGAAGCGGTTCGCAGGCGCGACAGTCTGGCCCGGCAGACAGTGGGAGATCTCGCTGTTCCTCGAGGAGACCAACCAGGAAGCCCCGCACCATACCCAGCTGGACGAGCGCACGAGCTGGTTCTACGAAGCGGTCGGCGTTTCGGTGGGCATGATGGGCCGCGCCGTCGGCGTGGGGCAGGTCTACCTCGAAGCCGCGAAGGACAGCCGTGGCCACTGGCTCGACGGCGGCAAGACCTATCGCCTCACGGTTCCCAAGGACGTTCCCGTGGCGCAGTTCTGGTCGGTCACCGTCTACGACAACGAGACCCGCTGCTTCGTCCGAACGGGCGTTCCGCCCGATCGTTCGTCGCGCGATGCCATCGCGACGAATGCCGACGGCTCGGTCGATCTCACGTTCGGCCCAGTGGCTCCTGCCGGCCTGCCGGAGAGCAACTGGATCAAGACGCTCCCGGGCAAAGGCTGGTTCAGCTACTTCCGGCTCTATGGCCCGACCCAGCCCTACTTCGACCGCTCCTGGGTGCTGTCCGACATCGAGATGATCAAACAATCGGCGCCGTGACGGCCACCGCCGCAGCGGCCCTGGGAAACGCCTCCAGTTGCCGCATGCTGGTCTTCCCCACGCAGATGTCGAGCATCCTGCCGAACCGCCGGAACACGCTCTCCTGCCGGTAGGGAAGGCCGTGCTCGAGACACAACGCCTTCACCCGCGGCTGGATCAGGCAATACTGCCGCATCGGCAGGTCGGGGAAGAGGTGGTGCTCGATCTGGTAGTTGAGCCAGATGCTCAGGTAGTCGACGACCTCTGGCCCGCACCGGTAGTTGGCCGAGCCCAGCACCGACGTCACGTAAAACTCGTCCTTGCGTCCGTAGTGGAAGCGGAAGCGGTAGAGGTCGTCGGCGGTGTGATTGGGGCCGATGACGAGGAAGGCGTGGGCGTTGGTGATCGCCTCGGCGAGCAGCTTGTTGATCAGCACCGCCAGCGCCGCGGCCGAGCCGAGCGGCAGGAAGAGCAGCGGCACGACCACGAAGTGCCAAGTGGCGTAGGGAAGATAGCCTTGCAGCCACAGCCGCCGCACCGCCGGCCGCCGGAAGTCGAGGACGCTGCCGACGGTGAGCACGGCGATCGACTCCTTCCGTGGTCGCCGGCCGCCGCCGTGGTGCAGCACGCCGAGCGAGTTGGGGGCGTAGTAGATGATCTTCCAGGTGCAGGCCACGATCCCGACGAGTGCGTATTTGACCACCACCGGGATCCGCATGCGGCGCAGGAACTCCAGGTGCCGCTCCGCGACGTCGGGATCGGCGTCCTCGCCGGTGTGGTAGTGGTGGAGCATGTTGTGTTCGTAATCCCACGCCTCGGGCAGAAGCCAGTCGAACCAGTCGATGTACCGCCGCCAGCCGCGTGCGAAGACCTGGCTCGTGTACCGGCGGGGAAT
The DNA here is from genome assembly GCA_044369655.1 of Pirellulales bacterium. Taxonomy (GTDB): domain Bacteria; phylum Planctomycetota; class Planctomycetia; order Pirellulales; family UBA1268; genus CAMCQY01. Next base: position 4,082 of record JBILWX010000098.1, on the reverse strand, counting down.
ATTGGGAACGCGGTCGTAGCCGCGATGCAGGATGTGATGCGCGAGCAGCCAGCGGGTGAACTGCCCGAGGCTCAGCAGGAAGGCGCTGAGCGGATTGGGGATGATCCAGGCCGTGGCGTAGCCCGCGAGCGTGGCGACGCGGCCATAGCGCTCGATCCGTCGCAGGTGGGCCAAGTCGGCCGGCCCGATGTTCGCATGGGCCTCGGCCTTCAGCCGGTCGATGGCGTCGCAGAATCCGGCGACATCGATGTCGCTGAAGTCCTCGGGCACTGCCGTTTCCTGGCCGTGTGTCATGCAGAGAGACCGTGGTGAGACCGCCGGGGTGGAGCGGTGCCATAAGGCTAGGTTCCGCCCCTCCCACCGACCAGCCCCCGCACGAGGCAGCGGCCGCCGTCACACTGACTGCCAAACGAACCGCCAAACCAACTGCCAAACTGGGCTTGCCCTGAAACCGTGGGCACGCTGAACTTTCGGGGCTGGATCGGGTTTTCTCCCACGGAGTGCGCGGCATGGATGCCCCACGTTCGATCGTTCTCGTCAAGCTCTCCGCCATCGGCGACGTGCTCCATGGCGTGCCCGCGGCGGTGGCGCTCAAGCGGGCCTTTCCCGACACCCGGATCGGCTGGGTGGTCGAGGGCCGTGCCGCCGACGTGCTCGCCGGCCATCCCGCCATCGACCATCTCTTCCGGCTGCCGCGCGGCTGGATGAAATCCTGGCAGGCGGTGCGGTCGCTCCGCCGCCAGCTGCTCGACTTCCACGCCGACGTCGCCATCGACATGCAGGGGCTGCTCAAGAGCGCCGTGCCCACCTGGCTTTCAGGCGCGTCCGTGCGGATCGGCCACGCGCGGCCGGAGTCGCGGGAATGCGCATGGCTCGCCTCCACCCACGTCGTGCCGGCCACGGCCGCGCACGTCGTGGACCGCAACTGCGACCTGCTCGAACCGCTGGGCGTGCGGGAGACAGCCCCCGCCTTCGGCATGCCCGATTGGCCCGTCAGCCGCCACCGCATGGAAGAGTGGCTGACGACGCTGCGGCTGGCGTCGACGCCGGTCGTGATCAATCCCGGCGCCGGCTGGCCGTCGAAGATCTGGCCGGAGGAGCGGTTCGCGGCGGTGGCCCGGACGCTCCACGACCGCCATCGGCTGACGTCGATCATCGTCTGGGGTGGCGACCGCGAGCGCGGCAGCGCCGAGCGGATCGCCGCGGCCGCCCCACGCGCGACGGTCGTCGCGCCGCAGACATCGCTCCAGGATCTCGGCGCCCTCTGCAGGCTCGCGCGGCTCTTCGTCTCGGGCGACACCGGCCCGCTCCACCTCGCGGCCGCGGTGGGCACTCCCTGCGTCGGCCTCTTCGGCCCGGTGCCCGCCGATCGCAACGGCCCCTACGGCCGGATCCACACGACCGTCGAACCGCCGGCCGCGCTGCGGCCGAAGTGGGATGATCGCAAGACCGACACGCACGCGATGGCGGGCATCGACGTCGGCCGCGTGGTGGCGGCGTGCGAACGCCTGGCGTTCCACGACCAGCGGATCACGGCGTAGGAAACGCGACGAATCGTCCCGCTGCAACGCGGACTTCCCTCGCTTGTGCTTCGGGCTTGCATGGGACTCGTCCCGCCAAGGCTTTCTTGCTGGATGCGTGAAAAATCTGGCAGCCTCGGGAGTTCCTTTCCAACGGAATGGGAGACCGGGTATTGTGAGGCAAGATCTGCACCGCGGGCAAAACGCCCGTGGGCGATTGCCCACTCCCCGAAGACCATCACCCAGTAGAGCCACTCCATGACCCCGACCGCCAAGCCGATCCTGTTTCTTCTCCGCGCCGGCTTCCCCGACCCCAAGCATGGCCCGGGGGGCTTTTATTGCCCGGAGTGTGCTACGGTGGCCGGGCTTCTCTACTACTATCCAAAGCTCGTCGAGTCGCTCGACGTCCGGCTGGTCGACGCCCCGCGTCCCCGCCCCGAGGTGGTGGCGCTCGTCGGCGAGGAAAACCAGTCGTGCCCGGTGCTCGTCCTCCCGCAGGGCGATCTGCCTGCCGGCGTGCCGGTGGCCAACGGCCGCGGCTTCGTCAGCGGCCCGGAGCCGATCGTCACCTTCCTCGCGGAGCGGTACGGCACCGCCCGGTCGCACTGACAGGCCTCGCGCATGACGCGCCTGAGATCCAACACGCCGAAAGACTGAAGCCAGCAGCCCCATGCCACGCCCGCGTCCCAATCCGTTCTATGCGATCCTCGGGGTCGTGGGTTTTCTTTTCACGATCACGGCGTCGAGCTACTGCCTGTTCGTGCTGCGGGGCGTGCGCCGCGAAAGCCTGTCGACCGCCCCCCATGCCCTCGAACAACTGATGGACCGGCACGGCATCACGCTGCTGGCGGGCCAGATCGCCGTGCTCGCCATCGCCACGGTCGGCGCCGTCGCCATGGATCACTTCGAGGGTGAGCGTCAGAAGCGGGAGCGGGAGCAGAACCGGGAGTCGGAACCTCGGCGTGCCCGTGACCGCGATGCCGGTGGCGAGGCGAGCGAACCGTGACCGCGTCGGCCGCCCGACAGATCGAGCGTCTGCGGGAGCAGATCCGGCATCACGACCGGAAATATTACGTCGAGGCGGCGCCGGAGATCACCGACCGCGACTACGACCGGCTGCTCGCCGAACTGCGTGCCCTGGAGGAGAAGCATCCCGACCTCGTGGCGGCCGACAGCCCCACGCAGCGGGTCGGCGACGAGCCCGTGCCGGAGCTTCAGTCGGTGCGGCACCGGCTGCCGATGCTGTCGATCGACAACACCTACAGTGCCGCCGACCTCGCCACCTGGGGCCGCCGCGTCGAGAAGCTCTTGCAGGAGTCGGACTCGGGTCCCATCGAGTGGGTGCTGGAACTGAAGATCGACGGCGTGGCCGTCTCGCTCACCTACGAACACGGCCTGCTCGTGCTCGGCGCGACCCGTGGCAACGGCACGGTCGGCGACGACATCACGCACAACGTCCGCACGATCCATGGCGTGCCCCTGCGGCTGGCCCTCGACAGCCCCCCGGAGCGGATCGAGGTCCGCGGCGAGGTCTACATGACCAACTCCGACTTGGTCGCGCTCAACCAGCAGCAGGCCGAGGCGGGGCTCGCCCCCTTCGCCAACACGCGGAACGTGGCCGCGGGCAGCATCCGCCTGCTCGATCCGCGGGAGTGCGCGGCTCGGCCACTGCGGTTTTTCTGCCACGGCGTGGGAGACGCGACCGGCCTCGGCGCGGCATCGCAATCGGAATTGCTGGCCTGGGCGCAGCAGGCAGGCCTGCCCGTCGCGCCCCGCACCCAGACGTTCGACTCTCTCGACGCACTCGTCGAACATGGCACGGCCCTCATCGAGGAACTGCATTCCCTCGACTTCGAGGTGGACGGCTTCGTGGTGAAGGTCAACCGCTTCGACCAGCAACGGCGGCTCGGCACCACCGCGAAGAGCCCCCGCTGGGCGATCGCCTGGAAGTTCGAGAAGTTCGAGGCCACGACGAAGCTGGCGGGCATCAGGGTGCAGGTCGGCCGCGGCGGCACGGTGACGCCGGTGGCCGATCTCGAGCCGGTGGAGCTTGCGGGCACGATCGTCCGTCGGGCGAGCCTGCACAACGCCGACGAGGTGGCCCGGAAGGACGTCCGCGTGGGCGACGTGCTCGTCGTGGAGAAGGCGGGGAAGGTGATCCCGCACGTGGTCCGCGTGGAGAAGCACCTGCGAAAGCACGAGCTCGAGCCGTGGTCGCCCCCCACCGAGTGCCCCGAATGCGGCACGTCGCTCGAGCGCGACCCCGACGGCGTCTACATCCGCTGTCCCGACGTCGACTGCCCCGCACGCTGCCGCGAGCGGCTCAGGTTTTTCGCGTCACGCGGCGCGATGGACATCGAGGGCCTCGGCGACAAGCTCGTCGAACAGCTCGTGGCCACGGGACTCGTGAAGGACTACGCCGATCTCTACTCGCTCACGTCGGCCCAGCTCGAACCGCTCGAGCGGATGGGAGAGAAGTCGGCGCAGGCGCTCGTCGGGCAGATCGCGGCCAGCCGCAGCCGCGGGCTCGTCCGCGTGCTCAATGCGCTCGGCATCCGCCAT
>JBILWX010000018.1:0-40447 GCA_044369655.1 Pirellulales bacterium | reverse complement strand
CTCCACGCGGGCTGGCCGGGCGGACTGATCCTGGGCGGGCTGGCCAGCTACTTCATGGCGGGCGGCGCCGGCACGAAGCCGGTGCCCTGGCAAATCCAGATCTCGCTGTTCCTCGTGCCGGTCGTGCTCTACGGCCTGATGATGCTCGGCCAACGGTTCCCCAAGAGTGAAGCGAGCAGTTCGGGCGTCAGCTTCAAGGACATGCTCGGTGAACTCGGGCTCGTCGGTGCCGCGGTGATCTGCGGCCTGCTCGCGCTCTTCTTCAAGAGCGACCTCGGCCTGCCGCCGCTCGTTGCTGCCGGCATCGCGGCCGGCCTGCTCGCCGCCTTCGGTGCAGCGACCGGCTTCCGCTTCGGGCATCTCCTGCTCGCCGCGTTGCTGATCATCCAGGCGTTGGTCGGCTACGTGGAACTCGGCACCGACTCCTGGATCTCGAAGATCACGGGCACCATCATGAACAGCCCGGCCAATGGCCTGCTGCTGTTCGTCTACACCTCCGGCCTGATGTTCATCCTGCGGTTCTTCGCGGGCCCGATCGTGGAGCGGATCTCACCGCTGGGGCTGCTCGCGGTCTCCGCCCTCTTCGGCGCGGCCGGCCTGACGCTCCTGGGCAATGCCCAGGGCGCTGTGATGTGCGTGATCGCCGCCACCGTCTACGGCATCGGCAAGACCTTCCTCTGGCCGACGATGCTGGCCGTGGTGAGCGAGCAGTTTCCCAAGGGCGGCGCCATCACGATCGGTGCCGCCGGCGGCGTGGGCATGCTGGCGGCCGGCCTGCTGGGCGGCCCCGGCATCGGCTTCCTGCAGGACCAGAACGCCTCCGCGAAGCTCCGCGAGTCGAGCGCCGCCGTCTACGACCGCTACAAGGCACCGAAGGAGAACGAATTTCTCTGGATGAAGACCGTCGGCCTCGACGGCGCGAAGGTGGGCGTGCTCGAAGATGGAGGCAAGGAGGCGCAGCGGGCGCTCGACCTCCTGCAGAAGGAGAACGCTAAGCCGGAGGCGGTCGCGGCCCAGAAGACGCTGGTGGACTGGTGGAATGCATCGGCGGCCCCGGAAGCGGCCGGCGACAAGCCGCTCGTGGAGGGTGCCGGTCTGTTCGGCGGCCGACAGGCGCTCAAGCTGACGGCCTTCGTGCCGGCGACGATGTTCATCTGCTACGCGCTCCTGCTCGCATGGTTTGCCACGCGGGGCGGCTACAAAGCCCGCGGCATGCACTGACTTCACGCCGAGCACGGCCATCCTGGCCGTCTCGGCTTGGCGGCGACCTCCGTCGCCGAGGCCGCCATCCAGGCGGCCTTCATCGCGCGTGACGCACGGCCATCCGGGCCGTCTCGGCTGGGGTGACCTCCGGTCGCTCGGGCCGCCTTCCTGGCGGCCTGTCGGCGAGCACGTTGCTGCTTTCAAACGCTGCGCGTTACCGGACGGGTGGATGCAAGTGCCCTTGAAGCCCGAGGCGCGAGCCGAGGGAATCCGGTTCGCCGGCGAGTCGTGTTCGGCACGGCGTTCGCGCGGATTCCCTCGCTCGCGCGTCGGGCTGGCATGGGAATCCCCCCTCCATCCAAGCCCGCAGCTTAAGCAAGGGTCATGCGGAGGGTCGTGCGACCTGCCGCTACCGGCAGCTCCTTGCGTGACGGGCGACGGGGCGTGGTATTCTCCCTAGAACAATCGTTCCTGGGGGTTGTCATGCCGTCGCTCGCCGGTCGCCCTTCCTTGTTGATCGCCCTCGCCGCCTGCCTCGCGTCGGCAGCCCCCTGCTCTGCCGACGTGCAGGTCCTCGTGGGATCGCCAGCGGGCCGCACGGCCACCGAGCCCGACCCCGCGTTGGTCAACGAGCCGTTCGCCATCGCGTTCGACCGTGACGGCCGGATGTACGGCGTGGAATACACGCGAGGCAATCGGCTCTTTCGCGTCGCCGCCGCCACCGGCACGAACGCCGCAGTGGAGTTCGTGGCGGGCACTTTCCACGTCTCGGACGGCCGCGATCAGTTTCCGCCCGACACCGCCACCGATCCCGCCCGGGTTCGGTTTCACGGCCTGCACGACGTGGCAGTCGGCCCGGACGGTGCGATCTACGTCGCCGACACGTTCAACAATCGCATCCGGGCATTCGATCCGGAGCGGACTACCGTGCGGCCCGTGGCGGGCACGGGAGTGTCCGGCTTCGGCGGCGACGGCGGACCGGCCACGATGGCTCAGTTCAATCAGGCCTACTGCAGTTCACTCACGCCCGATGGCAAGGGGCTGCTCGTCGCCGACATCAAGAATGCACGGCTGCGACGGATCGACCTCGCGGGGGGCACCGTCACGACGGTCGCCGGCAACGGACAGCCGGGCAGGCCCATCGACGGTGCCCGAGCGACCGAGAGCCCGCTGACCGGGCCGCGGGCGGCCTGCCAGACCACTGACGGCACCATCTATCTCGCACTCCGCGAAGGCAATGCCGTCGTCGAGATCAAGCACGGCACGATCCGCACGGTGGTGAGCGCGTCGGGCAAGGGCGGCTATGCCGGCGACGGCGGCTCGGCCCGCGACGCCCTGCTGGCGGGTCCGAAATACGTGTCGCTCGACCGCGCCGGCCGCGTGCTCATCGCCGACACGGAAAACCACTGCATCCGCCGCTACGATCCCGCCAGTGGCCGGATCGAGCTCGTGGCTGGGACGCCGCCCCGGAGCGGCGCGACCGTCGGCCCCGACCTCTTGTCGACGCAGCTCAAGCGGCCGCACGGGGCGTGCCTCGATCCCGCCGGCCGTCTGGTCATCGCCGACAGCGACAACGACCGGATTCTCGTGGGAGACTACGGCGGAACCGGGGGTCCATCTGGGATCCCATCTGGGGCCGGATCAGAGCAGCCGAATCCGGATGCCCTGCCACCTGCCGGTAGAGGCAATAGCCCGGAGTGACACCGTAGCCGATAGTGGGGAGAGCGGGCGATCCCCCGGCGGTGCCACCCTTCCCGATACGGACGGCGGAAACTCCACATGATCATCCCCCCCCACGACCATCGTTCGGGCAGCGGCCAGGGATGGAGGCTCGTCGCCTGCCTCGTCACGGCAGCGATGTGTCGCGGTGTGGAGGCGGCACCCACCGTCGCCAATCCGGCAGAGGCCGCGTTTTTCGAGACCCACGTCAGACCGGTGCTCGTCGAACGATGCGGCTCCTGCCATGGCGCCGAGAAGCAGAAGGCCGGGCTGCGTCTCGACAGCCTCGTCGGCCTGCTCCGTGGCGGCGAGTCGGGGCCGGCGATCGAACCGGGTGATCCCGCTGCCAGCAACCTCGTGGCGGCGATCCGTCACGAATCGTGGGAGATGCCGCCCGACGGCAGGCTGCCCGATGACCAGATCGTCGCGATCGAACGGTGGATCGCGGCAGGAGCCCCCTGGCCCGGCGCCAAACCGGCAGCCGAACTGATCGCCGCCGGCCTGCCCGCGGCCGAGGAAGCCACGACCGCCGAATCGGGGCCACGTCAACGGAAGCAGAAGGGCACGATCACCGACGCTGACCGCAGCTACTGGGCCTACCAGTCGGTGCAGCGGCCCGACCTCCCGTCCCCGCCCGTGGGCGAAGGCCTTCCTGACGGGCTGTTGCGATCGTCCATCCGCAATCCGATCGATCGCTTCATCCTCGCACGGCTGGCGACGGCGGGAATCGAGCCGGTGGCCGAGGCCGATCGGGCCACGCTCGCACGGCGACTCTATCTCGACCTGCTCGGCGTGCCGCCGCAGCCGGCGGACGTGGCATCGTTCGTCGCCGACCCGGCGTCCGACGCCTATGAACGGCTCGTCGACCGACTGCTCGCCGATCCGCGGTATGGAGAGCGGTTTGCCAGACACTGGCTTGACCTCGCTCGCTATGCCGAGAGCGACGGCTTCCGTCAGGACGCTTTCCGGCCCACCGCCTGGCGCTACCGCGACTACGTGATCGCGGCGTTCAACGCGGACAAACCGTTCGACCAGTTCATCCTGGAGCAGCTTGCGGGCGACGAACTCTTCCCGCATGACGTCGCCGCCATTACCGCCACCGGCTTCCTGCGGCAGACGCCCTACGAATACAACCAGGTCGACGTCGAACGGCAGCATGCCGAGATTCTCAACGAGGTGACCGATGCCACCGCTGACGTCTTCCTCGCCATGGGCATGGGCTGCGCCCGCTGCCACGACCACAAGTTCGACCCGCTCCTGCAACGTGACTACTTCAGCCTGCAGTCCTTTTTCGCCCCATTGGTCTGGCGCGATGTCGGCGAATCACCATCCTCAGACGCTCAGTCAGCGGCACAACGAGCCTACGCGGAGCGGGCCGGCGAGTGGCGCGGCCAGCTGCGGGCCATCGAGCAGGCCACCACGGATGAAGCCGCCTGGAAGGGTCTCGAACGGTTTCCCCCGGAAATCAAGCAGCTCTTCTTCAAGCCTGCCGCCGAACGGTCGTCGCACGAGGAGCAACTGGTGCGGCTGGCCGGCAGGCAGGTGACGTTCCGCGCCGAGTCTTTGCCCGCCGAGACACGTGCCCGCTACGACTCGCTCGCGAAGGAACTCGCCGACTTCGAGGCCGCGCATGCCGCCGACAAACCTCTTGCGGCTCCAGCCATGCTTTCGGTTGCCGACGTCTCGGCCGTCGCTCCCCCGACGACGATTCCCGGGAAGGCCGCAGCAGAGCCGATCGAGCCCCGCGTGCCGACGGTGCTCGGCGGTGGGCCGTTGCCTCCCGCCGATCTGCCGGCCGCGGAGGACGGTCCGCGTTCGACCGGTCGCCGCGCGGCGCTCGCCCGCTGGATCGCGTCGGCCGACAACCCGCTCACCGCCCGGGTGTTCGTCAATCGGCTCTGGCAGTGGCACTTTGGACGGGGAATCGTGGCGACGACGAGTGATTTTGGCAACCTCGGCGAGGATCCCTCGCATCCGGAACTGCTCGACTGGCTGGCCGCGGAGTTCGTGGCCGGCGGCTGGAGCGTGAAGCACCTCAACCGGCTGATCGTCACGACCGCCGCCTACCGCCGCAGCGTGCATCCGCCGAGGGGTGGCGGCACGGCGACCCATCCGGGGCCGACGGTCGATCCGCACAACCACCTCCTCTGGCGGCAGAACTGCCGGCGGCTCGACGCCGAGCAGGTCCGTGACGCCGCCCTGTCGATCTCGGGTGAACTCGATCCCCGGACGGCGGGGCCGAGCGTTCCCCCCACGAAACCGCGCCGCAGCATCTACACGACCTGTCTCCGCAACACGCGTGACGACCTCTGCGACGTCTTCGACGCCCCCGACGGCTATGCCAGCTGCGCCGAGCGGAACTGCACCACCACGCCGATGCAGGCGCTCTTCCTCGTCAACGGCGAGTGGATGCTGGCTCGATCGCGGGCCCTGGCACTGCAACTCGAGCAGTCCGGCATCGATGCCGACGACGCGCTCGTCGCGGAAGCGGTCCGCCGGGTGACCGGCCACGCCCCCTCCGCAACGCGGGTCGCGGAAATGTCCGCCTTCCTCCATGACCAACGACAACGGCTCGACGACGACTCCTCGACGCTGTCGCAGGTGGCGGCCCAACGGATGCCGCAGCGGGCCGGCCTCGCCGCGGTGATCGATCCGGCCAATCGGTCGGCCGTGCTCACCACCTCTCCCGACGGCCTCCCTGCCGTCGACTTCACGATCGAAGCCCATGTCGTCCTGCAGTCGCTCTTCGCGGATGCCACCGTCCGCACGATCGCCTCGCAGTGGACAGGCGGCCCCTCCGACCCCGGCTGGTCGCTGGGCGTGACGAGCGAAAAGTCGAAGTACAAGCCGCGCAATCTCATTCTCCAACTGGCCGGCGCAGCCAACAAGAAGGGCAGCCCCTACGAGGTGGTTCCGTCGGGCATCCACCTCGAACTGCAGCGCCCCTATTTCGTGGCCGCGAGCGTGCGGGTGGCGGAGGCGGGCGACCGCTCGGTCACGTTCTTCTGCAAGGATCTCTCCGACAACGACTCGGCCCTGGTCGTGAAGCGGGTGAAGACGGACTTCGTCGGCAGTCATGCGTCGCCCCGGTCGTTCGCGATCGGCGGCCGTGATGCCGCGGCATCCGGCACCGCGGCCACGAGCGTCTGGGACGGCCTCATCGACGACGTCCGACTCTCGAGCCGTGCACTCGAGCAGCGAGACCTGCTTTGGGAGGACGGCGATCCCGGCGATGCCGTCGTCGGCTTCTGGACCTTCGAAGAGACGCCCGGATTCGCGGCCGATGCCTCGGGCCACGGCCGCAGCCTGACTCGGAACGGCCTGCCCCTGCCGAAGGTGAAGGACATCCGCCGCTACGAGGCGCTCGTCGACCTCTGCCACGTCCTCTTCAACTCGAGCGAGTTTCTCTATGTCGAGTGACCGGCTGACTCCGCACCACGAGCCCGCCACCAGCCGCCGCGACTGGCTGCTCAAATCAGGCGCCGGCTTCGGCGCCGTCGCTCTCACCGCGCTCGAGGCGGCACCGCGGCAGGCCCGGGGCGAGCCCCGGCGGCCGCATCACGCCGCGAAGGCGAAAAGCGTGATCTTCCTCTTCATGGAGGGCGGCCCCAGCCATCTCGACCTCTTCGATCCCAAACCCGCGCTCAAGAGCCTCGCGGGCAAGCCGCTCCCGGAGAGTTTCGGCACGGTGATCACGGCGATGGGCGAAGCCCGCTCCCCGGTGCTCGCCGACCAGCGCAGCTGGAAGCAGCACGGGCAGTCGGGCATCTGGGTGAGCGACTGGCTGCCGCACACCGCGACGATGGTCGACGACATCGCCGTGATCCGGTCGTGCGTCTCCGACGGCATCAACCATTCAGGTGGCGTCTGCCAGATGAACACCGGATCGATTCTTGGCGGCAGGCCCAGCCTCGGCGCCTGGGCGACCTACGGCCTGGGCAGCGAGACCGACGACCTGCCGGCCTTCGTCGTCATGCAGGATGCCGACGGCCAGGTGGTCAACGGCCCGCGGAACTGGTCGGCCGGATTCATGCCCGCGGTGTATCAGGGCGCGAAGCTCTCCGGCGGCGAGCCTCCGATCACCAATCTGCGCACACCGCGCGGGATCACGCCCGGCCGGCAGCAGGCGAAGCTCGACCTGTTGGCGAGGTTCAACCGCGAGTATGCCGCCGCGGTGCCCGAGCAGTCGGAACTCGAGGCGCGGATCCGCAACTACGAGCTCGCGTTTCGGATGCAGGCGGCGGCGCCCGGCGCCGTGAACCTCGCCGAGGAGACGGAGGAGACGCAGCGTCTCTACGGGCTGGACGAAAAGCCCACGGCCGCCTTCGGCCGCAACTGCCTGCTGGCGCGGCGGCTCGTCGAGCGGGGCGTGCGGTTCGTGCAGCTCTATCACGGCGCCGGCAGCAAGTGGGACGCCCACTCGGAGATCGAGAAGAATCATGCCGACCTCTGCCGGCAGATGGACAAGCCGGTGGCCGGGCTGCTCGCCGACCTCAGGCGTCGCGGCCTGCTCGACTCCACGCTCGTGGTCTGGGGCGGGGAGTTCGGGCGGACGCCGATGAGCGAAAAGGGAAACGGCCGCGACCACAACCCCACCGGGTTCACGATGTGGATGGCCGGCGGCGGCGTGCCCGGCGGCACGGTGATCGGTGCGACCGACGAGGCGGGCCTGCGGGCGATCGACGAGAAGATGCACGTCCACGACCTGCACGCCACGATCCTGCGCCTGATCGGCCTCGATCACATGGGGCTGGTCTACACTTTCAAGGGCCGACCTGAGAGGCCCACGCTCAACGAGGGTTCCCCCAACCGACGGCTCACGGGCGAAGTCGCGTGACAGGACAACGGCAGGAGCTTCCGTCATGCAGCGGATTCGATCGCCCCGCCGATACGCGACGGCCCTCTGCGTCGTCCTCGCCACGGCCGCCGGGATCGCCACGGCGACCCGCGCGGACACGGCCCCCGAGCGTGTCCTGACCACCTGCGGGGCGATCGCCGCCGAAGCCACGCCCCCGGGCGCGGTGCCGGCTTCGGTGCATCTCGATGCGACCGCGTCGTTCCAGGATGCGGGGCGGACGATCTTCCTGACCGACGACACCGGCGTGACGTTCGTCTTCGGCGGCGACAATCCGGTGGTGCAGCCGGGCGACGTCGTGCACATCGAGGGGGCGGCCCACCACGGCGTGATCATGGGAGGAATCCGGCCGACGCGGATCGCCATCGTCGGCCACGGACCACCGCCCGCCTGCAGGGCGGTCACCCCCGACGATCTCGCCGCCGGCCGCTTCCATTATCAGCTCGTCGAGATCACCGGCGTCGTGCGGTCGCTCGTCCCTGAGGGCGAAGGCGGCCGCCGCCTCACGCTGGGCGTGGCGGGCAGTCAGGTGGTGGCGGTCATCGAGTCGGTCGGCAATGCGGAGGTCGACGCGGCCCCCGGCCGGCTGATCGACGCCCTGGTGACCGTCAGGGGGCTCGCCGCCGGCAACGTCAACGAGCGACGGCAGATCGTCGAACCGTTCATCCGCGTGAAGCGGCTCGACGACGTGGCCGTGACGACGCCGCCCCCGGCCGATCCGTTCGCCGCGCCGATCGTTCCACTCAGCGGACTCAAACGCAGCGACTTGGACGACCACCGCGTGCGGGTCCGCGGCACGGCGCTCTCCGCGCCCGTCGCGGGCGGCATCTTCCTGCGCGAAGCGGAGCGAAGCGTGTTCGTGGAGACGAAGGCCACCGGTATCGCCGCCGGCGACGTCGTCGAGGCGGTGGGCTTTCCGGTGATGGGCTTCTACAGCGTGCACCTGACCGAAGCCGTCTGCCGCGTGGTCGGCTCCGCGCCGGTGCCGGAGCCGCGGCTGGGCCTGCCGGGCCGCCCGACCGACCGGGTCGATGCGGATCTCGTCCGCTTCAGCGGCGAGCTCCTTCAGCGGCTCGACGGCGATGGCCGCACCGAGATGATCGTCGCGGCCGACGGGTTGCGATGCACGGTGCTCATCCCCGGGCAGGTGCCGCCTGGCGTGGTGCCCGGCTCCCGGGTGCAGGTGACGGGCGTCTGCCGGGTGACGGCCGCGCAGGGGAGCAACTACCGGGCGGTTCCGACGGCCTACACGCTCTGGCTGAAGAGCCCCGACGATCTCGTGGTGCAGAGCCTGCCGCCCTGGTGGACCTCGCGGCGGATTGCGCTGGCGGTGAGCGCCGGGCTGGCGGCGGCCGCGGTCGCCGCGGCGGTGGCGATCGGCTGGATCGTGCTTCTCAGGCGACAGGTCCGCAACCAGTTAAGGGTGATCGAGGGAAAACTCCAGGCCGAGGCGGTCGCCGAGGAGCGCCGCCGGATCGCGAGGGAGTTTCACGACACGCTCGACCAGGGGCTGGCGGCGCTCGCGTTGCGGATGGACGTCGCGGCGCACGGAGCGGCCGACGAACGGGCGTGTTCGATTCTCAGGCAGCAGCGGCAGGTGCTTTCGAGACTGCAGACGGAGTCCCGCGACTTCCTCTGGGACCTCCGCGACCCGGTGCATGTCGAGGGCTCGCTTGCCGACTCGATCCGGGCGCAGCTGCGGCTGCTCGAGCCGCTGTCGCTCGTGCCGCTCACGTTCGTCAACGACGGACCGCCGTTGGCAGCGGAGCCCCAGTTGCCGGCCGCCGTCCAGCATCACCTGCTCCGCATCGTCCGTGAAGCGGTGCACAACGCGATCAAGTATGCCCAGGCGACGAGCATCGAGGTGCGGCTCGAAACCGCGCCGCAGACCGGCGGGCCGGGTGGCGTGCGGATCGGCGTTCGCGACGACGGCACGGGATTCGACGTCGCCGCGAGGGCCGCGGCCGAGGGGCACTTCGGCATCCGCGGCATGCAGGAACGGGCCTTGCAGATCGGGGCTGATCTGGCCATCGAGAGCGGCCCGGACCGCGGAACGCTGGTCATGGTCACGCTCCCCGGGCCGGCGGCAGGCCCGATTTCGCAGCCACCTGCCGGTAAAGACAATGGCGGCACCCCGAACCGTCGGACATAGTAATTGGTGATGGCACCCAACCCGCCGATCCGCGTCATGATCGTCGACGACCATCCCGTCTTCCGGGAGGCGCTCGCCCATGCCCTGGCCGCGGACGCGGGCTTCGCGGTGGTCGCCCAGGCGAACACCGGTGCCGCGGCGATCTCCGGCTGGCAGCAGCACCTGCCCGACGTGACGCTCATGGACGTGAGCATGCCGGGCATCGACGGGATCGCGGCCGTGCGGCGGATTCTCGCCGCCGCGCCCGCCGCGAGGATCCTGATGCTCACCTCCTCGGAGGAGCAGCACGACGTGATCGAGGCCCTCTCCGCGGGTGCGGCTGGCTACATCACCAAGAGCGTCGGCTTCGCCGACCTGCTCGGGGCGATTCGAGAGGTGCATGCGGGGGGCCGTCCCGTCGGCGAGATGCTGGCCCGCCGACTGGCAGCCACCGAGCAGGGCGGCGCGGTATCACCCCGGGAGTTCGAGGTGCTCCTGCTGCTGCGGGACGGCTGCTCCCACGACGAGATCAGCGCAAGGCTCTCGATCGCCGAACGGACCGTCCGCGCCCACGTGGCGGCGATCAAGGAAAAGCTCTCCGCCAGCTCCGCGGCGCAGTGCGTGGCCCGCGGCTACGAACTCGGCCTGTTCCGCGGCGGTCCTCGGCGGGCATCGATGGCCTCCGGCGTGCATTCCCTCGACACGGGGCGTGACCGGTGAAGACCGGGCGAACGACCATGCGACGAACGATCATGAACATGCCGCTCTGCCTGCTCCTCATCGCAGTCGGCGCGCTGGTCGGCCACTCTGCCGACACCGATCCGCCGACCGATGCCCCGGTCGCCCGCTGGGATTTTGCTGCGGGGGATTTTGCCGACAAGGCCGCCCTCTCCGCGGCCGGCGTGAAGATCGACGGCCGCGTCGTCTTCGGCGAGGCCGGCCCCCGACCGCCGCGGGCCCGGGCGTTCGCCACCGACAACACGGCCGCGCTGTTCGGCACAGGCCGTGGATTCATCCGCGTCGCCGATCCCGGCGAGCGATCCCCCTACGATTTCACCAACGGCGACTCGATCACGCTCGAAGCCTGGGTGAATCCCTTCGAACTCGCCGACGGCCAGCAGGTCTACATCGTCGGCAAGGGCCGCACGTCCAATCCAAAGGTCGCCGCCGACAATCAGAACTGGGCGCTGCGGCTCTCGGCTGCCGGCGGCCTCGCGCGACCGAGCTTCCTGTTTCGCAATGCCGACAACCGCAAGGGCCGCTCCGACGACTTCCATCGCTGGATCGCCGACATCGGCTTCGAGCCGGGCAGTGGCTGGCACCACGTCGCCGTGAGCTACACCTTCGGCGAGCCCGACTCGATCCGGGGCTACGTGGACGGCCGCCCGGTGCCGGGCCGGTGGGATTTCGGCGGCCCCACCACGAAGCCCCCCGTGGTGGACGACGACGAGGTCTGGATCGGCTCGTCCATCAACGGCAACATGGCCAACACGTTTCCCGGCCTGCTCGACGACGTGGCGATCCATCGCTCGATCCTGTCGCCGCAGCGGATCGCGGCGCGGTGGGACGTCGACGAATCGGTGCCGCCCGCCCCGATCGTCACGCTCGCGCCTGTGCCCGAAGACGCCGTGCTCTACGAGATCATCGAGGGGGTTCCCGACGGCACCTGGTATTTCGGCGGCCGCGAGCCCACCGAAACGTTCACGCGTCCATTCTTCGCGCTGACCGACCTGCCGCAGCGGTACGACGACTCTGGTCTGCGGACCGACCGCTCCACGCCCTTCATCGTGCGTGTCCGCAGCCATGTCACGCTGCCCGAGGGCCCGCAACAGATCACGGTGCGGACGCGGGGCGCGGCCCGCGTGTTTCTCGACGGACGACGGGTGGCCGTGCTCCAACCGCCGGGGCAACGCACCGACGGCCACGAGAAGATGTTCGTGCCCGACCGCTCGGGCCCGGCCGGCATGCGGATCGTGCAACCCGGCGACCAGCAGACGATCGTGCCGGTCGCCGGCGACGGGCGGCGGCACCTGCTGCACGTCGAGGTGCGGGTCGGCGGCGAGGGCAGGCGGCCCGAGACGGGGGAATTCTCGGTGAGCATCGGGCCCGCAGGCGCGGTGCCGACGATCGTCGCGGCGACCGACGAATCGATCCCGCTCACCGATACGGACTGGTCCGGCCTCGCGGCGCGACTGGAGGCCGAGCGGGTGGCCGTCAACACGGCCGCCCGACGCACCGCGGCGGCGAAGCAGTCTGCTGCCTGGCAGAAGCGGCACGACGAGGCACGCCGGTTCGTCGCGGCGACGCCGGGTCCCGTGGTGCCCGAGATTCCCGTCGATCATCCCGCGCATGCGCGGGCGGTGCACAACGCCATCGACCGGTTCATCAACGCCCGGCTGATCACAGCCGACGTCACGCCCGCCGCACTCGCCGAAGACACGGCGTTCATCCGCAGGCTGTCGCTCGACGTCCGCGGCATCGTGCCGACCCAGCAGGAAATCGATGCGTTTCTGGCCGACACCCGGCCCGACCGCCGTGAACGGCTCGTCGATGCCTTCCTCGCCGATCCGCGCTGGGCCGATCACTGGGTGGGCTACTGGCAGGACGTGCTCGCGGAGAATCCCAATCTCGTCAATCCCACGCTCAACAACACCGGCCCGTTCCGGTTCTGGCTCCACGAGTCATTTCTCGATCGCAAGCCGATCGACCAGATGGTGACGGAACTGATCATGATGGGCGGCAGCACCCACTTCGGTGGACCTGGGGGATTTTCGCTTGCCACGGAGAACGATGTGCCGATGGCCGCCAAGGCGCACGTGCTCGGCCGGGCCTTCCTGGCGATGGAGATGAACTGCGCCCGCTGCCACGATGCCCCCAACCACCGCTTCGTGCAGCGGGATCTCTTCAGCCTCGCTGCGATGCTCGCCCGCGGTCCGCAGAAGGTGCCCGCCACCAGCAGCGTTCCAGGGGGGGCGGAGCGGCTCGCGCGGCTGGCGATCTCGGTCACGCTCGAGCCGGGCACGGAGGTGCAGCCCGCCTGGCCCTTCGAAGACGTCGTGCCGGAATCGGCCGCTGCCGCCGTCGTGCATGCGGGCGGAGACACGCGGGAGCGGCTCGCCGCGCTCGTCACCTCGCCGCAGAACCAGCGGTTCGCCCGGGTGATCGTCAACCGACTTTGGGATCGCTCTCTCGGGCGAGGATTGGTGGCCGATCCGGACGACTGGGAAAGCGAGACGCCGAGCCACCCGGAACTGCTCGACTGGCTGGCCCGCGAGCTGGTGAGCCACGACTATTCGCTCGAGCACGTGGCGCGGCTGATCCTCACGTCGCACACCTACGGCCGCGGCGGGCTGCACGACGATGGCGAGGCGGTGCCGGCGGCGCTCTTCGCCGGGCGGCAGCCGCGGCGGATGTCGGCGGAGCAATTGCTCGATTCGCTCTCCGTCGCCAGCGGCAAGCCCTTCGACGTGGAGCCGATGAACATCGATGTCGACACGTCCCGGGTGACCACCCAATCGCTCAACCTCGGTCCCGCCACGCGGGCCTGGCAGTTTGCCGGCATGGCCAATGAACGCGACCGGCCGAGCCTGTCGCTGCCCTTCGCCCAGCATTCGGTCACGCTCATGGAGGCGTTCGGCTGGCGGGCCGAACGGCAGGCCCCGCTGACTCATCGCGAGACCGATCCCAACGTCCTGCAGCCGGCGATCGTCGCCAACGGCGTGGCCGTAAAGCGGGCCGCTCAGCTCTCCGAGTCGAGCGGCTTCACGCAGCTCGCCCTCGACGACCTGCCGCTCGACGTGTTTCTCGACGGCGTCTTCCTGCGGATCCTTGGACGCAGGCCGACCGCGAGTGAACGGTCGCTCGCCACGGATCTCCTCGCCGCCGGCTACGTCGCGCGGAAGGTCGTCGATCCCCCCGCGCCGCCGGCGGCCGAGGAGCGGCCGATCGGCGTGTCGTGGTCGAACCACCTCACGGAAGAAGCCGACCGCGCCAAGGAGAAGCTGGCCGCGATCGCGGCCAAGGGCGACCCGCCGACCACGCGGCTCGACGCCGACTGGCGGGAGCGGGCGGAGGATCTCGTCTGGACGCTGTTCAATACCCCCGAGTTCGTCTTCGTGCCGTGAGGACTTCCATGCATCAAATGAGGCACCCCACCCGCCGTGATTTTCTCGCGACCGCGACGGCCGCCAGCTTCGCCACGCTCGCCCGGGCCGCCGATCATTCCCCCGCCCCGCCGCTCGGCAAGGCCGAGCACTGCATCTTCGTCTGGCTCGGCGGCGGCGCCAGCCAGATCGACACCTGGGACCCGAAGACGAAGGGCGACGCCAAGGCGAAGAAGGCGGGCAGTTCTTACGACCCGATCGCCACCGCGATCGCCGGCGTGGAAGTCTGCGAACACCTGCATCGGTGTGCCCCGCTGCTCGATCGCTTCGCCCTCCTGCGGACGGTGCATCACGAGGTGATCGACGAGCACGCCCGGGCGACCAACCAGGTGCACACCGGCCGGCCCACCGCCGGCACGATCGTCTATCCGTCGATCGGCTCGGCCGTGACCGCCACGCGGGGACCGATCAACGAGCGGGTGCCCGCGTACGTGTTGATTGGCTTTCCGAACGTCACCCGCGGTCCCGGCTTTCTCGGCTCACGGGCGGGCTACGTCTACCTCACCGACACGCGGGTCGGCCCGGCCGGGTTCGCCCGCCAGCCGGAGATCACCGACACGCGACAGCGGCGCCGCGAGCAGCTACTCGACAGCATGCGAAAGGGCTACCGCGACGACGGCACGCTGCCGAACGTCGTGGCCGACTACGACACGGCGGCCCGGCAGGCCTTCGCGATGGCAGGGCCGGAATTCATGGACATCTTCTCGCTCGACCGCGAGCCGGATGCACTACGGGAGGGCTACGGCGGCGAGTTCGGCCAGCGGTTGCTCCTTTCGCGACGGCTCGTGGAGGGGGGCGTGCGGTTCATCGAGGTCTCGCACAATCTCGGCTTCGTCAACGGCACCGGCTGGGACACGCACAACGAAGGGCAGCTCAAGCAGCATCTCCTGATCGAGGAACTCGACAAGGGCCTCGCCGCGCTCGTCGCCGACCTCGAGGCGAAGAAGCTGCTCGACAAGACCCTGATCGTCGTGGCGACGGAGTTCGGGCGGCCCGCCCAGTTCGACGGTGGCGGCGGCCGCGGCCACCACAGCAAGTGTTTCAGCATGGTGCTCGCCGGCGGGGGCCTGAAGACAGGCCAGGCCATCGGCACGAGCGACGAGCTCGGGATGACACCAGTCGAAGACCCGGTCTCCATCCCCGACTTCCACGCCACGATCCACGCCGCCTTGGGCACGAATCCCGCCGAGGAACTCTACGACGGCGCGCGGCCCGTGCCGCTCACTGACGGGGGCACCCCGATCGCCCGGCTGTTCCCGTCGGCGTGATGTCGGCTCGGATGCCGCTCGTCCGTGACGTTTCCGTCAATTGCGGCGGCGCGAGGCCCCTTCTATGGTTCAGGGAGAGGTTCGCATGCCGCCCCTGCACCGCCCCCATGTCGCCACTCTCGTGCCATTGGCCGCCGTGCTCACGGCCTGCCTCGGCGTGGCGGCGGCCGAGGGCGTCGACGCGGGCGCAGCCTTCTTCACGAGCCGCGTCGAACCGATCCTGCGGGAGCGGTGCTATGGCTGCCATGCGCACGACACCGAGATCAGCGGTGGATTGGCGCTCGACGTGCGGAGCGGATGGGAACAGGGCGGCCAAGCGGGTCCGGCGGTCGTTCCGGGCGACCCGCAGGCGAGCCTGCTGATCACCGCAGTGCGACACGGCATCGACGGCCAGACGATGCCGCCCGACGATCCGCTCCCCGACGCGGAGATCGAGACCTTGGTCGAGTGGGTGCGGCGCGGGGCGCCCGATCCCCGCCGCACGACGGCCGGGGAGGCTTGGGAGAAGGTCTACCGCAGCCGGCTCGATTGGTGGAGCCTGCAGCCGGTGCGGTCGACGCCGGCGCCTGAGGTGCGCGATGCCCGCTGGCCGCGGTCGCCCGTGGATCGCTTCATCCTCGCGCGGCTCGAGGAGGCGGGGCTCCGTCCCACGGCCGAGGCCTCCCGTCGGCAGCTCGTTCGCCGGCTCTCCTTCGCGCTCACCGGCCTGCCCCCCGCGGCCGCGGAGATCGAAGCCTTCCTGCGCGACGACGCGGCCGACGCCTACGAGCGGCTCGTCGACCGCTTCCTGGCCAGTCCGCATTTCGGCGAACACTGGGCCCGGCACTGGATGGACGTGGTGCACTATGCCGACACGCACGGCTACGAGTGGGACATTCCCGCGAAGCACGCCTGGCGGTATCGCGACTACCTCGTGCGTGCCTTCAATGCCGACGTCCCCTATGACCGGCTGGTGGTCGAGCAGATCGCCGGCGACCTGGCCGAACCGCGGCTCGACCCCGCCAGCGGCTCGAACGACGCGGTCGTGGGCACGATGGCACTGCGCATGGGAGAGCGATGGCATGGTGACAATGCGGCCGCCGAGGCGACCACCGCCCAGAACATCGGCGACTCGGTCGACACCGCCACGAAGGCATTTCTCGCCACGACCGTCGGCTGCGCCCGCTGCCACGACCACAAGCTCGACGCGATCGCCCAGGCCGACTACTACGCCCTCTATGGGACGCTCGCGAGCAGCCGCTGGGGTGTCTCGGGCATCGACTCAGCCGACCCCAACGCCGCGGTGATCGAGGAACTCCGCCGCATCAAGGCCGCGATCCGCGACCGGCTCGCCGCCCGCTGGCTCGACGACCGCGCGGGGCTCGTCGCGCGGCTCGAGGCCGTCCCCCGTGGGGCCGAACCAGTCCCTGCACCGGTTTTGGGATTTCCGGAATCGCTCGCGGAACTTCTCCGCCGTCCGGCGCAGCAGCCGATCACGGCCGAGGCGTTCGCCGCCGAGCGCGACCGCCGCATCGCGGCCAACGCCGCGAACCTCACCCTGCTTGCGGACTTCACGCGGGCCGACGCCACTGACGACGACGCCGCCAACGGCTGGCGGTGGGAGGGCTTCGGCATGCGGCACGGGCTGGTGGCGGACGGCGAGCCGGTGATCGCCGACACGGGAGACGCAGTCCTCGCCCACCTGCTGCCGGCGGGACGGTGGTCGCACGTCTATTCTGCGCGGCTCGGCGGCGTGGTCCGTAGCCCGGAGCTCGCCCGGAATCCGCCGCTCCATTTCTCGGTCGGCTATGCGGGGGGTCTCAAGGCCTCCCACTGCCTGATCGTAGACCGCGCCTTCCACTCCGAGCGCGTGAAGTATGCGGACATGCCGTTCGCAGGCTGGCTGCGGCTCACGGCTGGCAACTTCACTCGGCTGGCCGGTCCGCCCGACACGCTTCCGCGCCGGGTCTACCTGGAACTGGCCACCAAGGCCTACGACAACTATTTCCCACCCCGCACCGGCTACCCGGGCTTCAAGAAGCAGGACGAGCACGATCCCCGATCCTGGTTCGGCGTCACGAAGGTCTATGCCCACGCCCCGGACCAGGGACCGCTCGACGAGTTGGGGCGGCTCGAGCCGCTGTTCGCGAAGCCGACCGCCGGCATGCTCCCCGACCGGATCGCCGACCAGACGCTCGCCGCGGTCCGCCGCTGGGCGGATGGCCGCGCCGGCGCGGCCGACGTGGGCGTGATCAACGAGTCCGTGCGGGAGGGATGGCTCGACAACCGGGCGCTCACCGACCATGTGCTCGCCGCACTCGTGACCGACTACCGTGCGGCGGAGCGCCGCCTCGAGCCGGAGCGCACGATCGGCGGACTACAGGACTGGGCCGAGGCCGCCGATGCCCCGCTCGCACTCCGCGGCGATCCTGCCCGGCCTGGTGAGCAGGTGCCGCGGGGCACCATCCGCTTTCTCGAGAGCTTCGCGACCCGGCCGACAGGTCGCTCGAGCGGACGCCTCGAGGTGGCGCGGTCGATCGCCGATTCCCGCAATCCGCTGACCGCGAGAGTCTTCGTCAACCGCGTGTGGCTCCATCTGTTCGGCGAGGGACTCGTCCGCACGCCCGACGACTTCGGCCACCTCGGCGAACGTCCCACCCATCCCGAGCTGCTCGACTTCCTCGCCATCCGGTTCGTCGAGGAGGGCTGGTCGCTGAAAAAACTCGTGCGGATGCTGGTCACGACGGCGGCCTGGCGGCAGTCGTCCGCAGCCGCGGCCGAGGCGGTGGCGGCCGACCCGGAGAATCGCCTCTGGCATCACGTCCCACGCCGCCGGCTGGAGGCGGAATCGATCCGCGACGCGATGCTCGCCATCTCCGGCCGGCTCGATCCGACGATCGGTGGCGAGCCGGTCGATCCGTATCGCGTGAAGGAAGATTCCGCCAAGCGTCTCTTTTCCGGGCCGCTCGATGGCCGCGGCCGGCGGAGCCTCTATCTGCGGATGACGCTCATGGAGCCGCCGCGGTTCCTGGCGCTCTTCAACCAGCCCAGCCCGCAGGGCACGACCGGCCGGCGCGATCGCTCCACCGTTCCCGAGCAGGCGCTCGCGCTGTTGAACGACCCGTTCGTGCACGACATGGCCCGGGCCTGGGCTGCCCGGCGGCTGGCTGCGAAAGACGGCTCCCTGCAGGCGGGCATCGCCTCGATGGTGGAAGAGGGCCTCGGCCGCCCGGCGACCGACGCGGAGGTCGAGCGGCTCGCGGCCGTGGCAGAAGCCTGTGCGGCGGCCCGGGGCGTGCCACCGCAGGAGCGATCCCGCGCGGAGGCCGTCTGGAAGGACGTGGCCCACGCCATCCTCATACTTCCGGAGTTCAGCCATGTGGAATGACCCGTCGCATCATCCCTCGCGGTGCCCGGGCAGCCGTGGCGTGCCCCGGAGCCGGCGCGAGTTTCTCACCGACACGAGCCTCGGCTTCGGCTGGCTCGCCTTCTCGGGCCTGGCGGCACAGGCGGCCGCGGCGGCTGATCACACGGGGCGTGGGCTCCATCTGCCAGCCCGCGCGAAGCACGTGATCTTCCTCTTCATGGATGGGGGCGTCTCGCACGTCGACACATTCGACTACAAGCCGGAGCTGGCCCGCCGGTCGGGGCAGCCGGCCGAGTGGAAGGCCGACGAGAAGTCGCAGGCCGCGGGCCAGAACCGCAAGTGGCTCGGGGCCCTCTGGGAGTTTCGCAGGCGCGGCCAGTCGGGGCTGTGGGCCAGCGACCTGCTCCCGCACATGGCCGGCGTGATCGACGACCTCTGCGTGGTGCGGTCGCTCGTCGGCGAGACGCCGCTCCATGGGGCGCAGAATCTTTTGCTCCATACCGGTCGCTCGCTCGGCGCGGCGCCGAGCATGGGCTCTTGGATCGCCCACGGCCTCGGCACCGAGAATGAAAACCTGCCCGCGTACGTGCTGCTCAACAACGACTGGATCCCGAACGGCGGCCTGCAGAACTTCACGAGCGGATTTTTGCCCGCGACCTGCGAGGCCACGCTCGTCCGCGCCGAGGGCGTGCCCGTCGACAACATCGCCCCGGCCGATCCGCCCGCCGTGCAGCGGGCCAAGCTGGCATTCCTGCGAAACGCGCGTGCCGCCGGTGCCGCCGGTACCGACGCGGCGGCGATCGACGCGGCGATCGCCACGTTCGAGACAGCCGCCCGGATGCAGACGTCGGTGCCCGACGTCTGCGACGTGGCGCAGGAAACAGCGGCGACGCGTCGGCTCTACGGTCTCGACCGCCCGACCGACCACGAGCGGTTCTACGCATTGCAATGTTTGCGGGCCCGCCGGCTGGTGGAGGCGGGCGTGCGGTTCGTCGAGGTGACCTGCCCGTTGACGCATCCCAACAACGCCCCGTGGGATCAGCATGGCGGCATGCGGAAATACCATGCCGAAAACGCGTTGATCACCGATCAGCCTGTTGCCGCGTTGATCACCGACCTGAAACAGCGAGGTCTGCTCGACGAGACGCTCGTGGTCTGGGCAGGCGAGATGGGGCGGACGCCCCATTCGGCCGGCACCGACGGCCGCGACCATCATGTCTCGGGCTATACCGTCTGCCTGGCCGGCGGCGGCATCCGCGGCGGCTTTGCCTACGGCGCGACCGACGAGATGGGGATGGGCGTGATCGAACATCCGATCGACATCCACGACCTGCATGCCACGCTGCTGCACTGCCTGGGCATCGACCACGAGCGGCTCACGTTCCGCTTCGGCGGCCGCGACGTGCGGCTGACCGACGTCGAGGGGCGGGTTCTCCGGGAGATCCTCGGCTGATACCAAAAAAATCGGGGCGACGGTTCCGTCAATTGCGGGCCAGGTCGGGGTGGCCTACGCCAGACCCAATGGGGAGCGTATGAGCGATCGCATCAACAGGGAGTTCACCCATGACATACCATTCCAGGATTGCGATCGTGCTGGCTCTGGCGGGCCAAGTGGTCGTCTGTTGGCTCGCCTTCGGGGGCTGGGCCTGCGCCGAGGCACCCGCCCGCGGCGCCGGCCTGCTCGAGGTTTCATTCGAGGACGTTGCCGGAGCCGGCAAGGACGAAGCACTGGTGCCGGGTTGCCGGGTGAAGTTCCGCGGCAACGGTACGGAACCGGGCCTCGATTCGGCAGAGTTGGCCGTGGTCGACGACCCTGCCCAAAGCCATTCCGGCAGGCGGTGCGTGCGGCTCTCTCCGCAGCGGCGGGTCGTCGGGCTCGAATACTCGGGCGAACCGTCACGGTCGCTCTCGCCTGGGCTCTACGAGATGTCGGCATGGGTGCGGGGCCGACCCGGGACGAAGCTGTTCTTCGGCTCGTATTCGCTCGGGCCCGCCGGCAACTTTTGGCTCACCTCCGATCGCTGGCGGAGGATCAGGCTCACCACCTGGCTCAAGGACGGCCGTCCCTTCGCGGGCGGAAACATCGTCCACGTCTGGCCCGAGGGTGAACGGGAGCAGCCCAAGGACCCGCTCGTGTTCTTCGACGACGCCAGCATCGTCAGGCTGACCAGCGGGCTGGCCGACGTATTTGGCGACCACATGGTGCTGCAGCGCGACAAGAAGCTGCCCGTCTGGGGCTGGACGGAGAATCCCGGGCAGACGGTGACCGTCAAACTTGTCGGCCAGACCCGGACCGCCACCTCGGGCCCCGACGGCCGCTGGAGCGTCTCGTTCGATCCGATCCCGGCGGGAGGGCCCCATGTGATCGAGCTCGACGGCCGCGTGGCTGCCTACGACGTGATGCTCGGCGACGTCTGGATCTGCTCCGGCCAGTCCAACATGGAGATGGGCGTCGACAAACTCCGCGGAGAGTACACGTCGGCGCCCGAGGTGATCGCCGCCGCGAACCACCCGCGGATCAGGCTCTGGCACGCCTCGAAGCAGTTCAGCGCCGAGCCCGCCCGGGCCTACGTCCTGAGGCAGAACGGCCCGGTGCCGCACCAAGCGGCGTGGAATCCCTGCGGCCCCGATACCGTGATCCTGGGCGGCTGGGGCGGTTTCTCGGCGGTCGGCTACTACTTCGGCGTGGAGATCGAGAAGAGCCAGAAGGTGGCCATCGGCCTGATGGAGCTGGCCCATGGCGGCTCGGCGATCGAAGCCTGGATGAGCGCCGAGGCACTGGCGAAGATTCCGCGCGATCGGTGGGTGATTCCGCCGCTCTCGGAGATGGCCGAGGCCAAGGTCGCCACGGCGTCGCTGCCGCCACTGCCGGAGGCCGCGAAGCCTGCCTCCACGGCCTTCGCCGAGGTCGTTCGCACCGCCAACGGCGAGCCGCCGAAAGCGGGCTTCAACTTCGCGACCGCCGCCTTCAACGGCATCGTGGCTCCGGTGTTTCCCTTCGCGGTTCGCGGCGTGCTTTGGTATCAGGGCGAGCACAATTCCGCCGACCCACACTACGAGGCGAAGCTCGCGGCCCTGATCGCCGACTGGCGGGCGCGGGCCGGCGATCCGAACCTCCCGTCCCTCGTCACGCAATTGTGCAACTGGGACACCGCCTACGTGAAGGACTATGTGCATGATTTCGCCACCGTGCGGGAGGCTCAGCGGCGGGTCACGGAAACGGTGCCCGGCACGGCCCTGGCGGTCACGATCGACCTAGCCGACAAGCCCGGCGAGGGAGGGCATGGCAACGACGGCATGGGGCCGAAATCGATCCACCCGATCCACAAGCGCGAAGTCGGGGAACGCAACGCCCTGGCGGCCCGCCAAATGGTGTATGGAGAGCGGGTGGTCGGCTCCGGCCCCCGCTACAAGTCGTCGAAGGTGGAGGGAGGCAGGCTGAGGGTCGCCTTCGACTCCGTCGGCGGCGGGCTCGTTGCCCGTGGCGACAAACTCGTCGGCTTCACCGTGGCCGGTGCCGACGGCAGATTCGTGCCCGCCGAGGCGGTGATCGACGGCAATACCGTGGTGCTGACGGCTGCATCCGTCCCGGCGCCCGTGGCGGCCCGCTACGGCTACGCCCAATTCGTCGCCCCGGTCTGCAATCTCGCCAACCGCGAAGGGCTGCCGGCCTCCCCCTTCCGCACGGACTGAGGCGGCGGGCCGACGATTGGATGGATGAGGCTCGCGAGATCCTCGGTATTTCAGGGAGGGGGACCAGATTTTCCGCCGTACCCCCCCGTCAAGCCCCACGACATGACGGTTCCGTCAATAGCGAGACGCTTCGCCCCGACCTATGATTTCTAAAATATAGGGTGGACGGGGATCCCTCACCTGCATCCGTTATCCCGGTCATCCCACCGCGATCCTTATGCACCTTCTTAAAAAGGATACGTCCATGCACGCCCATGAGGAGATTGAAACTACCACCTCGCGATCGCTGAATCCCCGCGGCGCCTTTACCCTTGTCGAACTCTTGGCCGTGATCGCCATCATCGGCGTGCTCATCGGCCTTCTCTTGCCAGCCGTGCAGGCAGCACGCGAAGCCGCCCGGCAATCCCAGTGCTCCAGCAATCTCAAGCAGATCGGCATCGCGTTTCACAATCACCACGATGCCTATGGCGCGCTGCCGCCCGCAAACATCAATAGCCTGAGCAACGACCCCAGCCCTTCCGTGTTCGCGGGCCATGAGGCGAATTGGGCATGGGGCACGTTCATCCTCCCTTTCGTCGAGGGGAACGATGTTTTCGTGACGCTCAATCCGAACCGCGTTATGCCCGCCACCGCCGGGGCCAACACACTGGTCGCCGCGGGCGCGAGTTCCACCCTGGCCCCGCTCGTGCGGACCGGGATGCCAATCTACCTCTGCCCATCCGACCCACAGGGCCCGCTGACATCGGACCGAACCGAAAACAAAGATGCAAGAAGAACGCTCGCTGGTCAGAGCCCGGCCACCCGGTTCGGCCGGTCGAACTACGTCGTCTCACTGCACGACAATCAACTCCAGAACAATCTCAACGAAGTCAGGGACGCCGTCAGGAACGTTCGAATCCAGGTACGGCTGGACGGCGTCGCCTTCTGCAATTCAAAGGTGAGATTCAAGGACATTCTCGACGGAACAGGTTCGACGCTGCTGGTGGGCGAGCGGGTAGACGCCGTCACCGGCGGCGGCCGCGGCACCGGCGGCACAACCGAGTGGGGCCCCAACAGCGGCAGTTTCGTCATGAACATCGCCCCCATTAATCCTGTTTCGGCGGTCTGGGCTGGCACGAACCTAAGCGGCTATGCCAATCCTGACAGCACCACGAACGGCTCGCTCCACCGCGGCATGATCTGGAACGGCGCGTCGGCCCATTACTCGATCAACGACTTCAGCACCGTCAACGCGTCGAAGGGTTACAGCAGCAACCATCGCGGCGGGGCGCTGTTTGTCTTCTCGGACGGGGCGGTGCGTCCGCTGAATCAGGACATCGACGCGACGATCTTCAAACGTCTGGCGAATCGCAGAGACGGCAACGTCATCGAATCGTACTAGCCCCTGAAAAAACGAATGCTTGCCATGAAACACTTCGTCTCTGCTGCCGTCACGCTGGCTTTGGCTTCCGCAATCCTCGGCTGCGGCGGGCCTGCCCGCCTGACGCGTTACGAGATCAGCGGCGCCGTCACCTACGACGGCAAGCCGGTCCCCAGTGGTCAGCTGCGGTTCACTCCCGACTCGGAAAAGGGAAACCGCGGACCGGCGACGAGCATTATGTTTGCCGATGGCAGGTATCGTTCGGTCGACGGCTACGGCGTGCTGGGCGGGCCGTACACCGTCGAGATCACCGGCTTCGAGGGGTTGACGCCCGAACAGGCCCAGGCGATGGTCACGCCCAAGCCCCTGTTCAAGCCCTACACCACCTCCGTAGACCTTGAAAAAAAGGCCGGCGTCCAGGACTTCGACGTGCCCAACGACGTGACCAAAAAATGACTGATGGGTCCGGCACGTTGCCTCCACTGGCCACCCACCGCTTCTCTCCGATCGCCCGTTGCATGATCGCCGTGGCGATCTGCCTCCTGCTCGTCGCCCCCGCGTCCGCCCGCGCGGAGGTGCGACTGCCGGGTATCTTTTCGGAGGGGATGGTGCTGCAGCGGGGCATGCCCGTCCGCATCTGGGGCTGGGCCGACGAGGGGGAGCGGGTGGTGGTCTCGTTCCGTGGGCAGGAGGTCGCCGCCAAGGCCCGCGACGGGCGTTGGGAAGTGACGCTCGCGCCGCTCGAGGCGGGTGGCCCGTTTCCGCTGTCGGTCGCGGGCACGAATACGATCGCCTTCAAGGACGTGCTCGTCGGCGAGGTCTGGGTGTCGTGCGGGCAGTCGAACATGATGCTGGGCCTCTCCAAGGCCTCGACCGGCGCCGAGGCGATCGCCGCGAGCGACCAGTTTCCGCAGATCCGGTTCGCCAACGTGCCCGGCGGCCAGGCTGACAAGCCGGCCGACGACGTCGCCATGACCTGGAAGACCGCCGGCCGGGCGACCCTCCCCGGCTTCTCGGCCGTGAGCTATTTCTTCGGCCGCGAGATACACAAGCGGCTCGGCGTGCCCGTCGGCCTCGTCAACGTGGTGGCCATCGTGCCTGGCCAGTCGTGGATCGACGAGGAGACGCTCCTCGCATCCCCTGCGCTCGCTGAGATGACGAAGCGGCCCATCAAGCCGGTCGTGTCGTACAACGCCATGATCGCCCCGATCTCGGGCTACACGATCCGCGGCGTGATCTACTACCAGGGCGAATACAACAGCGGCATGGGTCGGGAATACCGCGACGTGATGCCGGCCATCATCCACAGCTGGCGAAAGCGGTGGGGACAGGGTGACTTTCCATTTCTCTTCGTGCAGCTGCCCGGCTTCCACCAGCATCTGGCCGAGAAGGACAAGCGGCTCGACATGCCCGACGCGGCCCTCGCCGCGCTCCACGCCCCCGGCGGGGCGAGCAGTTGGGCCGAACTCCGCGAGGCGCAGCTGCTCACGTGGCAACGCGTGCCCGCCACCGGCATGGCCGTGGCGATCGACCTCGGCGATCCGCAGGACATTCATCCGGCCAACAAGCAGCCGATCGGCGAACGGCTGGCCCTCCATGCGCGGGCGCTCGCCTACGGCGAGAAGCTCGTGCACTCCGGTCCGATCTTCGACTCCCTTGCGGTCGAAGGCTCTTCCATCGTGGTCTCCTTCGACCACGTCGGAGGGGGCCTCGCGGCCCGCGGCGACGGGTCGCAGGTTCAGGGTTTCGAACTGGCCGGGACGGACCATGACTACCGCTGGGCCCGCGCGGAGATCCGCGGCAAGACGGTAATCCTCTCGAGCCCGGAGGTGCCGCAGCCTGCGTTCATCCGCTACGCGTGGGCCAACTACCCCACCTGCAACCTTGTGAACGCGGAGGGGCTGCCGGCATCGCCGTTTCGGGCGCATGTCGACGGACGGGCCTTCCAGCGAGACGCCGAGCAGATCGCCTTCCGCAATGCCAGCTTCGAGGAGGCCGGCCCGGAGCCGAAGGTTCCGGCGTCATGGCAGCCGAAGGAGTCCGCCGAGCGAGCGACCGGAACGGTGAGCGACGGCGAGTGGGCCGCATCGCTCCCGTCGAAAGGGAGCGTCATGCAGAAGGGCATCGCCGACAACGGCACCTACGGCTACGACTGGAACGCCGACCTCTTCGAGGCCGCCCGCTTCCGCCCAGGAACGCTCTTCGGCTATTCGGTCGACCTCGCCGGGGCACCCGGCGCCGGGCCGCCGGTCGGCTACATGCGACTGTGCTGCGAGGAGGGGAACTCCGGTTTTGGCCACTGGGGAGGCATACCCGAGATCAAGACGGCCGGCGAGCGGTTCGTGACCAGGCGGATCGCCGGCCGGATGACGACGAAGTTCGATCTCAACGGCAACGGCACGAGCGTCGGGGCGTTCTTTGCCAACAATGCTCAGGCGGGCCGGCTGCTGCTCGACAATCTCTCCGAGATCTCGTTCATCCGGCCGCGGCTGTCGGTCAGCGACGAGAAGCCGCTGACGCTCGGCCGCACGGGCCCCGGCGGCACCGTCGAATCGCAGCCCCGCTGGATCGCGAACGATCAGCGGCTGACGCTTCCCGACCAGCGGACCGACGACGACGAGCGGCAGGTCGCCACGCTGCTCTACGGAATCGCCACCGTGAAGCCGAGCCTGCAGTGGAGCATCGCCCACGTCTGGGGCGAGACCGATCACGTCGGCGCGGTGATCCTGGGCAAAGACGCGGAACGCTTCGAGTTCGTCTCCGAGCATCTCGGCGGTTCTTCCCGCGAACTGCGGTTGGTGGGCGGCGATGGCGAGGGGGGCCTGCTCGGCGGAGCGAATCCGGAGCGGGAACCGCTCGTGGTGCGGTTCCGCGGCAGCGACGATCCGGGCGATTATGCGGCCACCGTGCGGATCGTCACCCAGGCCGGCAACCTCGGCAGGCTCTCCCGCGGTGCCGAGGGGGAGCCGCTGCCACAGCTCTTTTACGTCGACATCCCGGTCTCCGTGACCGTCGCGGCAGGCTCCCGGCCTGCCGGTTCCGTCAATTGAGCCTTCGGTGAGACCGGCCTACGCTGTAGAGGTAGGCAAGGGGTGTTCACCCTCCACACACCCGGTCAGGGGCAACTCGGATGCGACGCGACAACGGACTCGGAACGTGCGTGGTGCTCGCCTGGTTCACGGCCTGCATGTCAACGGCCGCCGCCGCGGGCGTGCCGGCGAACGTGGCCGCGGTGATCGAAACCCGCTGCGCCGGCTGCCACGGGGGCGATAAGCCGGAAGCAGGTGTGAAGCTCGACGGCGAGTGGACGGCCGAACGGCTTGTATCTTCCGACGGCCAGGCCTGGTTCCGCGCCCTGCACGAGATCGAGTCGAAGCGAATGCCGCCCGAGGAGGAGGAACAGCCCTCCGACGCGGAGCGGGCAACGGTCGCGAAATGGATCCGCGGCGATCTCGCCACGCTCGAACGGCAGCACCAGGCACGAATCGGCCGCAGCCAGCTGCGCCGGCTCTCCCGCGAGGAATACGCCAACACGATCTTCGATATCTTCGGCTTCCGCCCGCCGGTGAGCGTCGACCTGCCGGAGGACGGCCGGGTGGACGGCTACCAGAAGGTGGCCCGCGCCCTGCCCCTCTCCGCCGCGAGCGTCGATGGCTATATGCGACTCGCCGACCGGATCCTAGGCCGGCTCTTCAAATACCTCCCTGCAGAGCCACCGGCCTTCGAACGATACCCGGCCCGCCCGAGCGAGCAGTCTGCTGGCCATCTCCTTGAACTTGACCCAGAGACGATCGTCTCCTTCAACTCCGACCTCAACTCAGGGCCATTCAAAGGTGCCGGCTGTAAAGTGCCCGGTCTGCACAAGGTCCGGCTGTCGGTCTATGGCTACCAGACCGACAAGCCGCTGCCTTTCGGCATCTACGCTGGTCACGTCGGAGCGTATCCGCAGCTCGTCGAATTGGTGGGCATCCTCGACGCGCCGCCCGGCAAGCCGGCCGTGCTCGAGACCGAGATCTATCTCGGCAGCGCCGACATGAACGACAAGGCGGCCGTCGGCGACGGGATCCGGCTCGTGCCGTTCGGCCTCGGCGTGCCGGTGCCAAAAAGCCATCAGGCCAAAGCCGCCGCCGAGAAAGGCAAGCCGGGTCTGGCGGTGCAGTGGGTGGAACTGCAACCGCTGAACGCCCCGTCGATCGGCGACCGCTTCCTGTCGGCCGATTTTCCGCCCGCATTCGACAAAGAGTTGCGGCAGATTCGCGAAGGACGGCGGCACGGCATGCCGTCCATGCCGGCGGGCAAGCTCAAGTCGGTCAAGCCCGACGAGTTTCTCTCGATCATGGAGAAGACGATCCGCCGGGTCGCCCCGCGATTCTTTCGCCGCGATCTCTCCACGCAGGAGATGGCCGCGATCTCGGCCTCGATCAAATCCGACGCCGAGGCCGGCCGCTGCGTCAGCGAAATCGTCGTCGACCAGATCCGCAACCTGCTCACGTCTCCCGACTTCTTCTGCATCGTCGAGGAGCCGGGCCCGCTGTCCGACTTCGCCCTCGCCACGCGGCTCTCCTACTTCCTCTGGAACTCCACGCCCGACGACCAGTTGCTCGAGCTGGCGCGGAAGAAAAAGCTCCACGATTCCGTCGTGCTCCGCGAGCAGACCGACCGGATGCTCGCCGACCCGAAGGCGAAGCGGTTCTACAAGGACTTCGCCGCCCAGTGGCTCAGGCTCTCGGCCATCAGCGACACGACCCCCGATCCCAAGCTCTTCCCGGAATATCACCTGCCCGAGAACGACCTGCTCAAGTGGTCGAGTGTCGCCGAGACCGAGGCCTTCCTGAAGCTGCTCGTGGACGAGAACGCGAGCGTGAAGGAGATCGTCGACTCGCGGCGGGTGCTGGCCAACGCCGTGCTGGCCCGCCACTATCAGATTCCCGGGGTGGAAGGGGGCGGGCTTCGGGCCATGACATTGCCTGCCGGCTCCCCCTTCGGCGGGCTCTGGACGCAGCCGGCCGTGCTGAAGGTCACGGCCAACGGCACCAACACGTCGCCGGTAAAGCGGGGCGTGTTCGTGGCGGAGCGACTGCTCGGCGTGCACATCCCGCCGCCGCCGCCGAACATCGAGCCGATCGCCACCGACACCAGTTCCGCCACCTCGCTCAAGGAAAAGCTCGCGCTGCATGCCGGCAACGGCTCCTGCGCCGCCTGCCACGCCAAATTCGACGGCTACGGCTTCGCTCTGGAAAGCTTCGATCCGGCCGGCATGTTCCGCGAGTTCTACCGGACCACGACGGCAGACACCGTCACCTGGAAGGGCCCGGCGAGCGGCTCCTGGGGAAGCACCGCTTCGGCCGTGAGCGCCGACTGGCTGGGCGGCAACGTGCCTGGATCCTTCGATTCGGTCGCGATCGTGGGCTCGGAAGACGGCACGATCACCTACGACAAGCCGCTTTCTTCCGACGCGAAGAACGGTCTTCAGGGGCTCGTCATCGGCAACACCAAGGCGGGCGAGGTCACGAAGCTCGTCACCTCGGCTGACATGAAGTTCCGCGCCGCCAATCAAGCCGATTACAGGCAGGTGCTCGTCGGCCCCGGCGGCCGCTGGCTGCACCGCGACGGCTCGGTCGAGATCAACGACAACGTGCTCGTCGACGGCGGCGAACTGGGCGTGACGGGCGGCACCTTCAAGGCGGGCATGTGGCCGGCTTGGACGCCGCTCGAAATCTCGCATGGCGGCCGCGTCGCCGTCACCGGCGGCAGCTTCAGCGTGGCGGCATCGAACACGCCGCAGCTGATCGGCAACGCCGGCACCGGGGCGATAGCCGTCAGTGGGTCGAGCAAGGTCGCGATCGGGGGCCTGGTGCGGATCGGCAACGGAGCCGAGGGCCGCGGCGAGGTCGTCCTCGATTCGAGCGAGCCGATTCAATCGGTGCTGCAGTGGGACATCCAGCACGGCCGGCTCGTGATCGGCAAGAACTCGGCCCGGGTCTTCTCTCCCACGGGCGCTGCCAAGAAGGGCACGTATCGGGTCGGCATGGAGAAAACGCCCGCCGTGCTCGACAAGCTCGGCGACGCAGAGCTCGGAGCCGATCCGAATCAGGACGGAAAGATCTTCCTCGAAGTCGGCCCCGCGGGCACCGTTAACTGGCATGGCGGCGGGATGCTCACCAACAAGCAGAACGACACGACCGTGATCACCAATGCGGGCACCTTCAACTACCTCGACGAGACAGGCGGCAATGTCTTCCAGTTCGGTGGACCGGCCTTCGTGAATGCTGAAGGCGGCCGGTTCCATTGGCTGGGTGCAGCCGGACTCGACCTGCGAAACGCCCGCACCGAGGGGAGCAGCTCGCTGCGGAACGCCGGCCTCCTGGCCACGGGCCACGACGGCCAGGTGATCCTCCTCGGCGACCTCGCGCTCGAAAAGACCGGCACGCTGCGGGTCGGCCTGGGAGCCGAGGCGAAGACCGGCATCGCCGTCGGCGGCAAGGAGGGAGGAGCGATCACGCTCGATGGCCGGCTCGAGCTCGCGCCGATCGGCGGGGCGAAGCTTGGCGGCCGCGCGTTCACGATCCTCGCCCGGGCCCCGGGCGGCCCGGCCATCACCGGGAAGTTTGCGAGCACGAGCGACGACATCGCGAAGGTCGACTACTCCGACGACGCCGTGACGATCACGGTCGTGGACAACCCCAAGGCCAAGCCCGTCGTCGATCCGGAGGTCCCGAAGCCGACGGACTTCGCCGAGGCCGCGCGGCTCGACGCCGCCGGGCTCGTCGCGCTCCAGACCGCGCTGCAGAAGCAGAAGCCCGGCTGGGTCAAGGATCGGCCCACTTGGCGGAACCACCTGCCGGTCGAGGCGAACGGCTCGATGCCGGACGGCCGGGAGTTCGCCGGGATCACCGAACTCCGCGAGCGGCTCGCCGCCGACCCGGCCCAGCTCGCCTACGGCGTCGGCAGCCACCTCGTCACCTACGCCACAGGCATGAGGCCGATCGGCGTCGATTCGCTCGCCGTCGAGAAGATTGCCACCGAGTCCAAGCCCGATGCCTACGGCTTCCGCTCCCTCGTCCACGCCGTCATCCAGAGCGACCTGTTCCGAAACAAATAAAAAGGTGCCAGCCACCACGACCCGGCAATCGACAGACCGTTTGGTTTCATGCAAGCCCGAAGCGCAAGCGAGGAACGGCGTGATCCAAGACCCGGATTTCCCTCGCTCGCGCTTCGGGCTTGCATGGGAAGGTCTGGTGGCCGAGACCTTTTACCCCGCAGGATCAAACCAATGACTTCTTTCCACGAAAACCACATCCCTTCCCGCCGCCAGTTCCTCCGCGTGGGTTCGAGCCTCCTGGCCCTCCCGTGGCTCGAAAGCCTGGCCGGCGCGGCCGCCGCGACCGATCGTCCCCGGCGGCTGGTGGCCATCTGCAACAACTTCGGCTTCTATGGACCGGCATTCTTCCCAACGGGTGCCGGCGAGAACTACAAGCCGAGCGAATACCTCGAACTTTTCGGCGACCTGCGGAAGAAGTTCACCGTCTTCTCCGGCATCTCGCATCCGGACATCGGCGGTGACCACGCCTCCGAAAGCTGCTTCCTCACGAGCGCCAAGCGGCCCACGGCCCCCGGCTTCCGCAACAGCGTGTCACTTGACTTCCTCGCCTCGCGGCACGTGGCCGGCGTGACGCGGTTTCCGCTCCTGAGCCTCTCGACGGTCGATGGAGGCCTCACCTACACGTCGACGGGAGCCGGGGTTCCCGCGCTCAACACGCCATCCGCGATCTTCGCGAAAATGTTCGTGGCCGGCACCCCGAAGGAGGTGCAGGCCGAGATCGACCGGCTGCGGCGGGGCAGAAGCGTGCTCGACCGGATGGAGGAGCGGTTCGGCGACCTCGGTCGTACGCTCTCCGAGCGCGACCGCCAGCAGGTGGCCGACTACACGGAGGCCGTCCGCGAACTCGAGAAGCAGGTGCAGTCGGACGAAGAGTGGGCGGCCCGGCCGAAGCCGGAGGTCGAAGCGACGAAGCCGACCGACTCCGACGAACGCGGCGACATCGTGGGCCGCTCCAAGCTGATGTTCAACATCATCAAGCTCGCCCTCCAGACCGACTCCACCCGCGTGATCTCGCTGGCGATCCGGGGCCAGGACATCCGTCCGCCGATCGACGGCGTCACCGACGACCACCACAACGTCAGCCACCACGGCAACGATCCCAAGAAGATCGAGCAGCTCAAGATCATCGAAAAGGCCGAGATGCAGGCGCTCAAGGAGTTCCTCGCCGACCTGGACGGCACGCCCGACGGCTCCGGCAGCCTCCTCGACTCCACGCAGGTGCTCGTGGGCAGCAACCTCGGCAGTGCGGCGTGGCACGACACCTATAACCTGCCGATCATCCTCGCCGGTGGCGGCTGGAAGCACGGCCGTCACGTGGCGGGCGACCACAAGAACAACACGCCGCTCGGCAAGCTCTTCGTCTCCATGCTCCAGCGGTTCGGCGTCGAGACCGACTCCTTCGGCTCGGGCCAAGGCACGATCGACGGCCTGGTGTGAGACGACGATGCACCGGGCCGCAGACTCGCTGCCGGGCGGCCTGCCTCGACACGGGTGCGATGAACTGAACAGCACGATGGATCTGCTGCCGACGCTGGCACGTATGTGCGGTGGCAAGGTTCCGGATGACCGCGTGCTGGCATGGCTCATGGATCGTCGGTCTTTCGGGCCAGAATCGGTCACTTCAATGACGCTTCCGGCATGCGTCGAGCCCGACTAGGCTTTCGTCATGGCGCGGGCCACAATGGACCACGGGCGGTCGTGGAGCTCCATCGCCTCACTCGACCGCTGTCGTCTTCGAGATCACGGGATGCGATCGTGTTTTCCTTTCATCGTGGCAGCCGTGTGCGTCGCGACGGCGCACGTCACCCCCGCTACGGCACTCGCTGACACTGCCGTCCGGTCGATCGGCGAGGTCCTCGACCTCCCCCTCGAGACCGTGCAGCGACAGCCTGAAGTGCGGATCCGCGGCATCACGACGTGGCGGGGAGGCCCGTTTTTCATCGTCCAGGGCGACAGCGAGGGCATCTTTATCGACACCGGCAAGGCAGTGGAACAGGGCGTCCGCGCTGCCCCGACGATTCCGGCCGACGTCGTTCCGGGTGCGATCGTCGAGATCGACGGCCGCGTCGCCATCGGCGGCTTCACCCACGTCGTCCTGCCCGCAGAAATCCGGGTCGTGGGCAGCGGCCCCCTTCCCGACGTCCGCCCCTTCAATGCGGAACGTTTCTTCAGCGGAGCGGAATCCTGCACACTGGTCGAGGCGACCGGGGTCGTGCAGGCCGTCGCGATGCAGCAGCAGCGGTATGCCCTCACCATCGAAACCGACCTGCGGACCTTTCGCGCGCTCGTCCACACCTCGCTGATTGGCGACGATCCCCAACGACTCGTCGATGCCGTCGTACGGGTGGTCGGCGTGCAGATGGGCATGTCGAACACGCGCGGCCAGGCGGTCGACCCTCAGATCTACGTCGATCGTGAACCGGGATTCGAGGTGATCGAACCCGCCCTCCACGCTCCCTTTGAAGGGGAGATGATCCCGCTGGAATCGCTTGGCAGATTTCGACGCCAGACGCTACGCGGTCACCGAATCAACACCGAAGGCATGGTCATCTACGCGGTGCCGGGCGAGGCCATCTATCTCCAGTCCGCGACCAACGGCATGCTCGTCCAGACCGACTTTGCCGAACCGCTTTCCTCCGGGGACCGCGTCCAGGTCTCCGGATTTCTCGATCTCTCCAGCCGTGTCGTCGGAATGAAGAACGCGGCGGTGCGTCGGATTGCCTCCGGCAGTCCGCCCACACCGGTCGCCATCACGGCCGACCGTGTCGCCGAGATCGTCTCCGAGTCGATCGCCGCCAACACCATCGCCCTCCCGGGTGACTACGACGGCTGTCTCATCCGCTTCCCGGCGACGCTCGTCGAGCGCAACCGCGGAGAGATGAACGGCACATTCGTGCTCTCCGCCGGCAAAACGACCGTCATGGCCCGGGCCGACATGGCCACGTTCGGGCGGCTCGAGGCCATTCCCATCGGCAGCGAACTCGTGGTGACCGGAATCGCGCAGGCGACGACCGTCCGTCCCCTTGCTGTCCAACGTTTTCAGCCCATCGACACGATCGGACTGATCCTACGGTCGTCGGCCGATGTCGACGTGGTGCGGGTACCGCCATGGTGGTCGCCGACTCGCATCGCCGTGGCGCTCGCCGGGGCCTTCGCTCTCGCCGCGACCGTTGCAACCGGTGCCTTTCTGTGGGTGGCGTCGCTCCGCCGCCGCGTCGCGGCGCAACTCGCGATTATCGAGGATCAGCTCCAGGCCAATGCCGTGGCCGAGGAGCGGCGGCGGATCGCGAGGGAGTTTCACGACAGTCTCGATCAGGGATTGGCCGGCCTCTCGCTGCGGCTGGACGCAGCGGCACGGCAGACAGGCGACGCGGAGGCCCGAGGCGTGCTGCTCCAGCAGCATCGGCTTCTCGCCTCGCTTCAAAAGGAGGCCCGCGATTTCCTCTGGGATCTGCGCTATCCGACTCACGTGGACGGTCTGCTCTCCGACTCGATCCAGTCCCAGCTGCTCTATATGCGGTCGCTCACACCGCTCCCCCTCGCGCTGGAGAACCATTGTCCTCCGCTCGCACTGCCGCAGCTGGAGCACTATCAACTGGTGCGGATCGTCCGCGAGGCGGTCAACAACTGCGTCCGTCATGCCGGTGCCCACCGCATCACGGTTCATCTCGACGGCACCATGCCCGACGTCAGCCCCGGATTCGTGCAGATCGAGGTGCAGGACGACGGCATTGGCTTCGATGCCGCCGACCGCACGAACGCCTTCGGCCATTTCGGCATCCGCGGAATGCAGGAACGCGCC
The DNA here is from genome assembly GCA_044369655.1 of Pirellulales bacterium. Classification (GTDB taxonomy): domain Bacteria; phylum Planctomycetota; class Planctomycetia; order Pirellulales; family UBA1268; genus CAMCQY01. Next base: position 5,805 of record JBILWX010000018.1, on the reverse strand, counting down.
CGGCGCATTGGTGCGGAACTGATGGTCGACAGCGGCCCGGGCCGCGGCACCCGCATCATCGTCCGCCTGCCGCTGCCCCAGCTCCGATCCCCGCCGAGTACTCCATCCCCGGCAGCAGAGGCACCGGAAACACGACCGTCGGAGGCATGACGGTTCCGTCACTTGGCGAACACGTCGTGCCGTTGGCATAGTGAACACCATGACGCCCTCCCAGCGTATCCGCCTGTTGATCGTTGACGACCATCCGCTCTTTCGCGAGGGGCTCATCCATGCGCTGGCGGCGGAGCGGGAGTTCGTCGTGGTCGCCCAGGCCGGCGACGGCGAGACGGCGCTCCAGCTCTGGCGGCAGCACCAGCCCGACGTAACCATCTTGGACGTGAGCATGCACGGGCTGGGGGGGATCGAGACCCTCCGTCGCCTGCGAGATGCGGCGCCCGCGGCGCGCGTACTCATGCTCACCTCCTCCGAGGAACAGCAGGACGCGTTGGAGGCCCTGGAGGCCGGGGCAGCCGGCTACATCACGAAGACCGTCGGCTTCGAAAAACTGCTCGAAGCCATCCGCGAGGTGCGGAACGGCGGCCGGCCGATCGGGGAGGACATTGCCCGCCGCATGGCGGCCGCAGAGAAGGGCTCACCGTTGTCGCATCGTGAGGTCGAGGTGCTCGGCCACCTTCGCGACGGCTTGTCCTATCAGGACATCGGTCAGCGCATGTCGATTGCGGAGCGGACGGCCCGGGCCCACGTGGCGGCGATCAAGGAAAAGCTCGCGGCGGCCACGGCCGCCCAGTGCGTTTCCCGTGGCTACGAACTGGGCATTCTCCGCAGCCACCAGGGATCGGGCTCCGGCCCACGCACGCGCGGCACCTGACAGCTCCAACATGCCGCGGTTGTCAAGCATGGATGGCCGCGGCGGAACCGGCTCGTATGGAATCGAACCGCCCGCGGTTGCACACCCCGCATCGCACCCGTTCTGAACACCCTGCCATCGTGGACAAGCATGACGGCAACGCGACTGCATGCTCTACCGCGACCTCCGGGAACTGCCCGCACCCCGCGACATCGACGCGGTGCCCGTCGTCTCGGGCGACCGCTGACATGCCCCAGCCACACTCGTGACGGCCGAGGCTGGCAAGGACGTCTCTTGCACAAAGCCCTGCGGTCTGACGATCCGCAACTGCCAGGAGATCGCGGAGACGTTCGTCAAGGATGACGAGGCCGACGGACTCCGCGCCCGTCTGGTCCGCGACTGGCGGGCGTGACCGCAGCGAGCATGCCGGCCATGAACAAGAGGGCGGCCGACATGAGCAGGCCGGGAATGAAACTGCCCGTCGAACGCTCCAGGATCCCGGCGAGCATCGGGCCGACCTGCCCGCCGAGGTTCGCGATGGAGTTGATCAGGGCGATCCCACCGGCGGCCGCCGTCCCTGAGAGAAACGCGGGGGGGATCGCCCAAAATGGCCCCTGCGCCCCCTTCACTCCGGCCCAGGCAACCGACAGTGCCGTCAGGGCGAGGAGGGGATGAGCCATGAGCAACGTGCTTAGCACGAATCCCACACTCGCCACGCACATCGGCCAGGCGGCATGCCAGCGGCGCTCGCCCGTGCGATCGGAGTGCCTTCCCACCAGCACCATCGTCACCGTCGCCACGAGATAGGGGATCGCCGACAGCATCGCTGCCTGGACGTCGCTGCCGCCGCTTATTCGCTTGACGATCGCCGGCAGCCAGAACTCGAATCCGTAGGCGCCGGTAACGAGCAGGAAGTAGACGGCGGCGAGATGCCACACGACCGGATGGGCGAGGCCAGCGAGCAAGCCCGCCGGGGCATGTCCATCTGCCGATGCCACCGGCACCTCCTTGACAAGCCACGCTCGCTCCTCGGGAGTAAGCCACCGGGCTGTTTGCGGCGAGTCGGCAAGCAGGAAGAACACCGAGCCACCGAGGAGAATGGCCGGAATACCCTCGATCAGAAAGAGCCACTGCCAGCCCGCCAGCCCGCCCGTTCCGTCGAGCAGCAGCAGCGAACCGGACAACGGATTGCCAAAGGCACCAGCGAACGTTCCCGCCGTCATGAAGAGCGAAATGGCTCGCGCCCGGTCCTGCGGCCGGAACCACCGGGTCATGTAGTAGAGGATTCCCGGAAAAAAGCCCGCCTCGGCGGCCCCCAGCAAAAACCGCAGTGCATAAAAACTCGTGACGTCGCGAACGAACATCATGCAGACCGTCACGATCCCCCAAGCCACCATGATCCGCGCGATCCAGACGCGGGCCCCGACCCGCGTGAGAACGAAGTTGCTTGGAACTTCGAACAGGAAGTAGCCGAGGAAGAAAATCCCCGCGCCCATGCCAAAGTCTGCCGCATCGAGGTTCAAGTCCCGCGACATCGCCTCTTTCGCGACGCCGACGTTGATGCGGTCGATGTAGGCGACGACGTAGAGCAGGAACAGATAAGGCAGCAGTCGCCACGACACCTTGGAGGTGACCCGTCGCTCCATGGCGCCTGAGGCCGCGGTCATGGCAGAATCATCACCTTGTTGCGGTGCGGAGTGGCCATGGTCTTCACCGCCTCGTCGATCTTTTCTAAAGGCAGCCGGTGGGAAATGATCCGTTCGGGATCAATCACACCGCGCTCGACAAGGCGGATCGCCTGCTGCATGGCAAGAGAGGTGGTGCCGAAACTGGCATCCATGCGTCCCTCCAGAAAATGAGTGAGCCCTCCATCGAGATCGAAGGTCTCGTGCGTCGTGATGCCAAACAGGTTCCAGCGGGTGCCCCGACGGCGCAGATCGACCATCAGCCGCACGGCCTCGATCTTGCCCGCTGCCTCGATGACGAGATCCGGTCCGCCGGGGATGATGTCGTAGATCCGCTCCTTGACGCTGCCTTCACGCGGGTCGAGGGCGTGGGTGGCGCCAAGCGCCACCGCGTTCTCTCGGGCCCATGGGCTCGGGTCGATGGCAATCAGCCGGCCGGGGCCGGCAGCGTGGGCAACCATCAGGCAGAGCAGGCCGATGCCGCCGACACCGATAACAACGACGTCGTCGCCGAGTTGCATCTGGCTGGAGTGAATGACTCCCTTCCACGCGCCGGAGAGGGGTTCGATCAAGGCTGCCGCGTCGAATGAAATGGTGGCCGGCTTATGAAACAGGCAGTTTTCGTGGGTGAGCATGTACTCGGCGAATGCACCGGCCCAGACGTCCACCGGCCCGTCGCCACCCGTCGTGAATGCATGCTCGCAGTAATGGGTGTTGCCGACCCGACAGTGCGGGCAGAAACCACAGAATCCCGAGGGCTGGCAGATCACCTCGTCGCCGGGCTTGAAATGCCGCACCCCCGGGCCGACTTCCGCCACGATGCCCGCAGGTTCGTGGCCGGGAATCAAGGGGAATGTCACATTGCGACGCACGCCTCTGATCGCCTTGTAGTCCGTCTGGCAGAACCCGCACGACTTGATCTTCACCAGCACGGTGCCCGGGGCACGCGGAGCAGGGCGATCCACGTCCTCGAGGTTCAAGACGTCGAAGTCGCGGAGCACGGCCGCCATCATCTTGCTCATAGGAACACTCGCATCCGCAAAGGGGGAACCCGGGGGGATCGCAGCCGTCGGTCGGCCAGAAGCCGCATCGGGCTCAGCAGGCACCCCCGCGATCTAGGGATTATGACAGTCCGCACGGGCTTATCGCAATTGCCGGAACCGGCATCTGGCGGCAAAAGTTGCTCCCGCCGGTCGGTCGCCGCGCATCATCAGGCCCCTCCCTTGCCTACCCTGAACGAGGCCCGACGATCCCCCAACGAAACAGGCCCGCGGCGCTTTCGCACCGCGGGCCCCGTTTCATTCAGGCTGGCCCCTGTTGGGCCGCTGAGCCTCGTGTCGCACGGCAGGCAGACGTGAGTGCACTGCCGAATGGACCTCCCTGTCCACCGCTGTTAAACCCTGTCGATTGCCTACCGCACGGCCTCCAGCAGCATCTTGGCGTTGGGAACGCTGTGCCGGTGCACGAGGCCGTTCTCACGGGTCTCGATCACCGTCGCCACCGGGCCCACCTCGCGCACCGTGCCTTGAAGCGTGCCCACGGTCACCGCGTCGCCAGCCTGCAGCCGCTGGCGGACATAGTAGCCCGAAAGAATTCCGCTCATCACGTCGCGGCCGCCGAGGCCGAAGGCCAGGGCGAAGCCGGCCGAGAGGCCAGCCGAGCCGATCAAGATCAGCTTCTCGAGCAGAGCGAACTGGATGCCGAGCTGGTTGAAGGCCGCGATGAAGGTGAGGATCGAGAGCACCCAGTAGCAGCCGCCAGCCAGATACTCGGCGTAGGTCAGCCCCACGCGATCGGCACTGGTCGCCACAACGCCGCGGAGGAAGGTCGCCGCCAGCAGCCCGATCACCACCACCACCGTCGCCACGAGCAGGCGGGGAATGTAGTTCACCACCTCGCCCATCGCATCGGAGATGCTCTGGAGGCCGAGGATGTTGAACGCCGCCATCACGAACACGCACATCAAGAGCCAGAAGACCAGGCCGCCCACGATCGACGGCAGCGGACGCCGAATCCCCACGTCGTGCATGCTCTTGGCCAGGCCGCTCTTCTCGGCGGCGGTCTGCAGGCCGATCTTCTCGCTCACCACCGTGATGATGCTGGCCACCCAGCGGGCCAGCACGTAGCCGATCACCAGCACCGACACCATCGCCACCAGCTTCGGAGCCAGCATGATCACCTGGCTCCACGCCTGCGTGAAGCTGTCGACGAGCGCCTGCCTCGACACGTTGACGGTCTCCGCAGCCGTCTGCCCGACCGTCGTGAACTCTTTCATTGCGAATGTCCCCTTGTCGATCCCCACCATGCGGGAATTGTTTCTTGGCCCGCAACCCAATCTGCTCCACCGGCGCCACACCGGCGAGTGTCTCTCCTGTCGGCGGCCGGAGCAGCGGTGCTGTCTCGGCCTCCAGAGAATGAGTTGCCGGCCAGGCCCGCCGTGTCACACACCTGTCACAAAATTTTTTTCGGGGCTGTTTTTGGGCCTATTTAACCCCTGTTTTCCGGCCCGTTCGTGCGATCGTGCTCCGACGGCGGCTCGCGGGGGGGCCAGGTGCCCGTCAGCGTGTACCTCGCCGCCGCGGCCAGCGCGGCAGCCATGTGCATGACCGCCCAACAGGTCGCCCCGAAGGCGAACTCGATCACGTGCAGCACGAGCAGCCGTGGATGCAACTTCCGGCGCACCCCGTCCGTAAACGTCCGCGCCGCCGGCACAGGCGGCACCTTTTCACCGGCCAACTGCTCGAATGGATCCATCGGTTTCACCTTGTGCTGCTTCGCCCTTCCCGCCTCAGCCCTTCGTGTCACGATCCCCGCCAAACAGACCGCCTGCCTTCGCCGCCAGCTTCTCCCGGATTCTGCTGATCCGCATCCGGCAGGCTCCCGCCGACGTGCCGAACATCTCCGCCAGCTGCTCGTAATCGTGGTTTTCGGCAAACCGCATCAGCACGAGCGCCCGGTCCTCCTCGTCGAGCCCCTCGAGCAGCATGCGGATGTCGTGGCTGGCGTCGACCGCCGCGGTGCCCTGCGGCTTCGCGTCGGCATGCGCCTCGATCCGCTCCTCGCTGCCGGAATCCTCCCGCCGCCGCCGCCGCGACCGCGACCGGCGGAGCATCAGGCAGGTGCGGATGGCGACGCCATGGAGCCAGGTGGAATAGGTCGATCGCCCGGCAAACTTCCCCCGCTCGAAAAACAGCCTGACGAACACCTCCTGCGCGGCATCCTCCGCGTCGTGCTCGCTGCCCATCAGCCGCCAGCAGACCCGCCAGACCTTCT
>JBILWX010000226.1:0-3979 GCA_044369655.1 Pirellulales bacterium | reverse complement strand
CGATCGGGCGGCACGCCCTCGAGCACGAGCTTGCGATCGACCTTGCCCGTGGGCGAGAAGACGAGCTTGCCCCAGCACTTGGTGCTCTGAAACGGAAATCCCGCCTCGCGCATAAGGTCATAGGCCCAGGCCGCGCCGCCGGCGGTCATCTGTCCGTCTGGTCGCGAGTAGTTGAACTGCACGGTGCTCGCGACGATGTCGCCGGCCTTGAGCGGCGACTTGGCGTTGAGCGTGGTCCACGGGATGCGGTATTCGAACGAGTAGCCGGTGCCGTCGGGTCGCTTCAGATACTTGGCCTGAAACTGGTCCTGCGGCACGAGGCCGCGCGGGGCATTCTTCGGCTTCCGGTAGGTCATGCCCAGCTGCATCGCCAGCTGCGGTTCGGCGGTCTCGGTGTAGTGCCAGAGCGTGAGGTGGACGATGTCGTCGCGGGTCTCCGTCGGGTCGCCTTCGCCCTTGTACTTGAACGTGCTCTCGTCGAGGATCGGATAGCCCACCTTCGGGTCGGTGGTGAGACGAAACTGGCAGGAGTCGGCGTCCCAGCCGCGGAAGGGATCGGTCTCCGGGCCGCGCATGTTCATCATCGGATTCGGGTCGTTGACGTCGGCGCCGAGGTAGATGGCGTCGGCGTCGTACATCACGGCGAACTTCGCGTTCATGGTGCCGCGGGTGGCCTGAATCACGAACATCTCGATCTGGCCGGAGAGATCCCACTCGTCGAGCTTGCCGTCGATCGTCACCTTGCCGGGCGCGGGCACGGCGTAGAGCTGCTTGTGGCGGCCGCGGCCGTTGTCATTGGCACGGGCGGCGGCCGGGATCGCGACGGCAAGCAGGGCGAGGCCTGCCAAAGCCGCCGCCCATCCGGAGCGTGCGGTAGTGCGGAAAATCGACGGCGTCGTGGTGCGAGTCAGTGTTCGTGCCGGCATGGCAACAATCCTCGAGGGCCCTCGGAAATAGCCCGGCACACGTTCGGCCGGACGATCAGAGACTACACCCTCCCGAATTTCGATTTCCGCCAATCGTTTCGATTTTTCGTGACGGGAATTCGGGGCCCGGACCGCAGAAAGAGCTTGAGCAAGCGGTTCTTGCCGGTCACACGCCGGCGGGAGAGCGGCCGAACGACACGCCATGCCGAGCAAGCCCGTCGCATGAACTGCGGCACCTTTCCCCGATCCGTGACCCCTGTTCCGGATTGCCCGTTTGTGCGGTGCGTCCGCCGCATGGTATACGTGATAAATCTAAAGTGATGCTTTCGTTTTCTCAATTGTGCTGTGGAGGGCATCCATGCGCTCGATTCCACGTGCGATCGAGCCCGTGCTCGCCCGCGCCGCCCGACAGTTTCCTGCCGTCGTGCTGACGGGCCCGCGGCGGGCTGGCAAAACCTGGCTGCTGCGGCACGTTTTCCCAAACGCCGCCTACGCGCTGCTGGAAGACCTCGACGTCATCGCCCGCGTGCGGGCCGACCCGCAGGGTTTTTTCGACGATCTCGAACGGTCGGCCGGAGCTGGCGGGGGCCGGCCCGTGATTCTCGACGAGGTGCAGAACGTTCCCGAGGTGTTTTCCTACGTCCGCACCCGGATCGACCGTCAGCCGCGGCGGGTCGGCCGCTGGCTCCTGACAGGCTCCCAGGAATCACCACTCATGCAGGGCGTGAGCGAATCGATGGCGGGGCGGGCGGCGGTGCTGCAACTGCTGCCGCTCTCATGCCGGGAAACCGACAAGGTGACTCCCTTCCTCGGAGGCTATCCGGAGGTGATCGCGAGGCCCGCCGCCGCCCGGTTGTGGTTCAGTTCCTATGTGCAGACCTACCTCGAACGCGACGTGCGTGCCGTGACGGCCGTGCGGGACCTGGCCACCTTCCGCCGATTCGTCGCGCTGGTGGCGAGCCGGCATGGCCAGATCCTCAATAAGACCGACCTCGCCGCTCCCTTGGGCGTGAGCGTACCGACGATCGCCCAGTGGCTCGGCGTGCTTGAAATCACCGGGCAGGTGATCGTGGTGCCTCCGTATCACGAAAACCTCGGCAAGCGATTGACGAAGTCGCCCAAGATCTATCTCGCCGATGCGGGGCTGGCCTGCCATCTTCTCGGAATCGAGACCCCCGCCGAACTGGCTCGCTCCCCGTTTCGAGGCGCCATCTTCGAAGGCTTCATCTGCGCCGAAATCGTGAAGGCCCAGCAGAACGCCGGCCGACGCCGCGAAATCTATCACTTCCGGGATCAGCAAGGGTTGGAGGTCGATTTCCTGGTGCCGGGGCGGGGCCGTCTGACGATGGTCGAGTGCAAGGCCGGCCGGACCGTGAGGCCTGCCGATGCCGGGCCGATGCAACGGCTTGTCGCCGCGTTTGGCAAGCGACGCAGTGGCGGGCCGCGGGCCGCATCGCCTCGGATGGTCGTCGTCCATGATCCCGCCGCTCACGGCATGCAGCTTTCGGCGCTTGCGCCAGGAGTGCAGGCGATGCCGTGGCGGGAGATTGCCAGTTGCATCGATGGATGATTCGTGAGCAGTCCGCAAAGACGAACGGCACGCCATCGAAGCCCACACGGGTGGCGTTGGCAGGGGTCGCCTACCGCTTCTTGCCGACGTGCTTCGCGAGGTCGAAATCGAACTCGTTCGGGCCCTTGGCAGTCACCTCGACGGCAAGCGGCGTCGAATCGGTGTCGCGCACGATCTTGGGAATGTCGGGCCGCTCCGGCTCGGCGGTCACCCCGGATGTGTCGCCGGTTCCCGGCATCCACGGGGCGACCACGACCTTATGCCGACCGATGTAGGCGCCATCCATCGGCCGTCGCGTGGTGAGCCGGTAGCGGCCGTCGTCGTCGGTGCCGGCCGCGGCCATCGGCCGCGACTCCGGCAGGAACCGCACGATCGCCTTCGGGACCGGCCGTCCCTCGAACGTCACTCGGCCAGAAACGGGAGCCATGTCGGACTGCCGGCAGCCGACGGCGGCCAGCGACAACACGGAAATGACGGCCAAGGCAGTGACGATGCCCGTGCACCGACCGAGGCCGGCCCCGCGGGCACGCCCGGCGAGTGCAGCGTGATCGAGCCAGACGATCATCGCGAATGGTCCTTCACCGTGGAAGTGTCGACGATGGCGAGCCGCCGGTAGAGGTCGAAGTCGATCCCCTCCTCGATCCACGACACGCCGCCGTCGGCCCATGCGAACTGCGCACCTGCCCCGTGCGACGACCGAAATGCGGTCGTCACATCGAGATCCGAAACCCATGGGTTGGGGCGGCCTGAGCCCGTCAGCGCACGGCCGCACTCGAGCGTGCCGACCGGCCGGGCGATGATCGTGGACATCGCAATCCGGGATGCCCCGTCGCCCGGGCCGCCGACAGCCCATCCGTGGTAGCCGCTCGCCGTGCAGCGGCATTGCTCGACGCCATTGCTCGTAGTCGCCCATCCCCAGCTCGACTGCTCACCGATCGCGATCACCTTCGAGAGGCCGTCTGCCACCTGCTGTGGCCTGCGTCCCACGTCGGTATAGTCGGAGGCCCTCGTCGAGCGAAACGGCGGCCCATAAAAGATGCCGTTCGTGCATGTGGCGGCGTCCGTGCCGGCCGCACCCGCGCACCGATCCGGATTCGCCACCGTCACCGTTCGGAATACCGCGTCGGAAGCGCCAGCCACACCGGCATAGCTTGGGTCGAAGTGACTCGTGCTTGTGCCACCGCCGCTTGGACTCACGACCAGACCGATCGGGCTCGACGGACACCTCAATACCGATGACCGAAAAGCCTGGATCGCGCTTCTGCTCGAACTGCTCGGTTGCGGGTTGCCCCCGGCCGGATATGCGCCCATGGCCTGATACCTCAGTCCTTGGGAGCCCTGCGGGCTGGATGTCCACCAGAGACGGATATCGGACGCCATCGACGGGATCCGCACGTAGTCGGTCTTGTCGTAGGTGTCTTGCGCCTCGATATAGGGCAGCGTGAGCACGACCCACGAGAAGTTGGCATGGATCGTGTACCGG
>JBILWX010000225.1:0-3985 GCA_044369655.1 Pirellulales bacterium | reverse complement strand
GTCGCGTCCCGGGATGCCGTGATACTCCACGGGCTTGCCCGTGACGCAGGCCGGCGAGAAGCCGTGATACTTGCCGTATTGGGTCATGATCCACGCCATGACCTCGGGGCTCGTGCCCATGTCAGGTGCGGGAATGTCGACGTCGGGGCCGAAGAGGTCGTGGATGGCATCGACGAACCGGCGCGTGACTCGTTCCGACTCGCGGGCCGAGAGCCGGGAGGGATCGACGGCGATGCCTCCCTTCGCGCCGCCGTAGGGAATGTCCACCACCGCGGTCTTCCAAGTCATCAGGGACGCCAGCGCCCGCACCTCGTCGAGATCGACCTGCGGGTGGTACCGCAGGCCGCCCTTCATCGGGCCGCGGGCGTTGTTGTGCTGCACGCGGTAGCCGATGAAGGTCGCGACCTCACCCGAGTCGAGTTCGACCGGAATCTGCACCTGCACCTCGCGTTTCGCCGTCAGCAGCAGCCGCCGGGTGCTGTCGGACAGATCGAGCTGGTCGGCAGCCCGGTTGAAGTAGATGCCGATCGCTTCGCTGGAACGCATGGTGCGGTGGGTCTCCTGATGTCCGACCCTCGGACGCGAGTGCCGGGGCGGCCCGGAGTTTACCCGCCCGCGGTGCGAAACCGGTGAAATTTGCGGTGGACGGCCTCCCGTGCCGCGGGCTGCGGCCGTTATGATGCTGTCTCCCCTCCCGGCACGACCGCCCACCATGCCTACACCCGCCCCCGAGGATTTTTGGAAGCTGCTGGCCGCCAGCCGGCTGGTCCCAGCCGACACGCTCGACAGGCTGCGCCGCGGGTATGCCCACGAGGTCTCGGGCGGTCCGTCTGAAGCGGGCGATGCCGCTGCCACGACGGCGATTGCCAAGTGGCTCGTCCAGAGAAGCGTGCTGACCAAGTGGCAGGGACGCCGGCTGCTCAATGGCGATTCCGGCCCCTTCTTCGTGGGCGACTACCGGCTCATGGAGCGGCTGGAGAACGACGGGCCAGGCCGGCTGTTCCGCGGCCGCCACGAGCCTTCCGGGCGCGGGGTGTGCCTGATGGTGCTCGACCGCAAACTCTGCCAGCGGGTGGATGTTTGGACCGAGGTCGTGCGGCGGACGACGATCGCCCACGATGCCGTCGATCCGATCCTCAGCCGAACCTGGGCGCTGGAGCAGAGCCAGGGCAATCGTTTCATCGTCTGCGAGGATGTGGAGGGGGTGTCGCTGGCCGATGAACTGGCCAGCCGCGGTCCGCTGCCGGCGGCCGATGCCTGCCGCCTCATGCTTCCGGTCTTCATGGCGGTGGCGGAGTTGCATCGTCGCGGCGTCGTCCATGGCAGCCTGTCGCTCGACGCCCTGCGCCGCGAGCCGTCCGCAGACGGGGCGGATGAACGCAGCGGCCGGGTACGGCTCCTGCAAATCCCGCTGGTGGGCGATCCGCACGCCGTGCCCGCCCAGTTGCCGATCGATGCCACGGAACGCATCTCGGGCCTGGGACGTCGGGCGTCGTTCGTCGCGCCGGAGTTGATGCTGCCGGGCCGCTTCAGCGACGAACGCAGCGACGTCTATGCGCTGGGCTGCATGCTTCATGCCCTCCTGACCGGCGTGCCGCCGTGCTGGCAGGGAGATGCCCAACGCACGCTTTCACAGGCTGCGTTCGTTGGCCCGCCGCCGCTGGGCCCTCCGCAGGTGCCCGTTCCGGTGGCCGCGCTCGTCTCCTATCTCGTGGCCCGTGATCCGGCGAACCGCTATCCCGATGCCGCGGAGGCGGCCGATGCGCTGGCGGGTTGCATGGGCATGCCTCCCGTCTCCGGCACGCTGCCGGTGGCGCAGAAGCCTGCGGCAGCCGCCGTCGGGGCGGCCGTGCCACCTTCGATCCGCACTGGGGCTTCCGGTGCGGCCGCCGGCGTATCTGCGACGCCTCCCTCCCTGCCGACTGCGGTGATGGCAGCCTCGGCTGGCGTGTCGGCGACCCATGCCGCGCGGAAACACGCCGCGCGGCTCCGCATGATCGGCATGGGTGTCGCCGGCGGTCTCGTGGCCTTGATCCTGGGGATGGCCATGTCGCGAAGCACTTCGCCCCCTGTGCCTGAGCCGGATACTGGCCGGAGCTCATCCGCTGAAACTGCCAGGCAGGACTCGCGGCCCGAGGAGCAGCCAGAGCAGGCAGAAAACCGGTCGGAAGAGCCTGCGAACCATGCCGAGAAACCGTCTGCCGGCCGGCCGGGCATGACTGCCGCGCAGGTGACGATCGTCGATTCGCCCACGTTGCCATGGGCGTCGCCCACCGCGGGTGGGCCGCCGTCACTCGCCTACCTGCCCCCCGGATCGCAGTTGGTGCTCCTGGCCCGGCCTGCGGAGATCGTCGCCGACGGGGAAGGCCTGCAGTTCGTGAAGTCGCTCGGCCCCCGGGTGGCCGGCGGGATCACGCTGCTCAGCACGCTCTGCGGCCGTGGGCTCGAGGGCATCGCGGAGGTGCAGGCTGGCTGGCAGGCCGGTGGCGGTGAGCAGGCCGGGGAAGTGATGACCGGCTGGACGGTGCGTCTGCTGGAGCCGTCGTCGTTCGGAGACGACGCCGATGCCCGGTCGAAGGCGTGGGGTGAGACGAGCGAGACGGACGTCGATGGCGAGACGGTCCACAAAGGCAAGTCGCTTTCCTTCTGGCTGCCCGCGGCGGAGGAGGGCCGCGTGCTCGTGATGGCGCCGTTTCCGCTGCTCGAAGCGACGGTGAAAGCGGCGCAGGCCGCCGGAACGGACAACGATGGTGAATCGCTCGTGGCGAGCCTGCCGCAGGATCTGGAGCAACTCGTCGGCATGCTCGATCGCACCCGGCACCTCACGCTGCTCGGTTCGCCGCACTATCTGCTGACCGACGGCCGTCCCCTCATGGCCGGCCCGTTGGCCGGGCTCGTCGAGCCGCTCGGCGGCTTCTTCGGCGCCGGCGTGAAGGCCGCGGCCCTGTCGCTGCATTTCGGCGACAATTTCTACGCCGAGGTCGACACGATCGCCACCCGTGCGGAGCCGGGAAAGCCGATGGCGATCAGGCTCGCGCAGCAGATCGAGACGCTGGCCGACACGGTCGAGGACTACTGCGCCGCGATCGATCCGCATCCCTACGGCCGAAAGCTCGTCATGCGGTTGCCCGCGATGATCCGGGTGCTGGCGGCGAACGCCCGCGGTGGCCCGGAAGGGAAGGGTGTCGTGCTCAATGCCTACCTGCCCCGGCATGCGGGCCACAATCTCGTGCTGGCGGCGGAACTGGCGCTCGAGCAGTCGCCCGGCGAGGGACCCGTGGCAGTGGCGGCGGGGAAGATGCCGGTGGCGAGTGCCGGCGGACCGACAGCCCCGCTGCAGAAGAAGATCTCGCTCGTGTTCGCCAAAGACACGCTGGAGAAGTCGATCCAGATGCTCGCGGAGGAGATCGGCATGCCGATGGAGATTCTGGGGGGGGATCTGCAGCTGGAGGGCATCACGAAAAACCAGTCCTTCGGGCTGGACGAGCGGGACAAGCCGGCCGAGACGGTGCTGCGCACGATCCTGGCCAAGAGCGACTCCGCCGGCAGGCTCGTCTACGTCATCCGCAAGCGTGACGGCGTCGAGTCGGTCGAGATCACCACGAAGGCCGCGGCTGCCAAACGCGGCGACACGGTGCCGCCGGGCTTTTAGACCGCTTTTGACTTTGGTCTGGCACCGTATCCAGCCGCACCGTATCCATCAGATCCGGCACACGGCGCTCAGCCCTTCAGGAAAGTGATTCGTTTCCATCATCAAGCATCCGGGGCCAGGCAGCGATGGCGTCTGCACGTTGAGTCACGGTCGGCTGCCACTGAGCAGGCCCCCCTGACTCTGTGGCCGTGCTGGGCGAACGGGGACTGAGGTCACACAATCCCGTCGCGGATTGCTCTGGCGACGGCGCCGCCGAGCGTGTTGACATGCAGTTTGGCGTAGATCCGCCGCACGTAATTGTCGACCGTGTGGAGGCTGATCTCCATGCGGTGG
>JBILWX010000224.1:0-3993 GCA_044369655.1 Pirellulales bacterium | reverse complement strand
ACGGCGCGACCCGCTGCGTGCTCCGTTGGCAGAAGAGCACGGTCGACAATCCCACGGCGATCGTCGAGCAGGGAGAGGTCGAACGGCTGATCTCCCCGTCGCAGCGGACGGCGGTCGTGAATTTCGAGAACGTCTTCGAGGGCCTGCAGGTGCGGCCGGGCGACAAGGTCAGCTTCGACCTCGAGGCCGCCGACAACCGCACCCCTGACAAGCAGGTCGCCCGTTCGCGTCGCTGCTCGTTCTTCGTGTTCCAGCAGGATCTTGGCGGCCTGAATATCGCGCAGCTGGGATTCGGCGCGGCCCGCGACCTCGGCGAGGAGCGGATCGCCAAGAGCCGAAAGGCCACGGCCGTGAAGAGCCCCGACGGCCTGAGGACGAAAGAGCAGGTGAAGAACGAATTCGTCGGCGACGTGAAGACGGCCACGCAGGCACCGGTGACCCGCGGCGAATTCGGCCGGGCCACGCAGGACTATTTCCGCGTGCTCGCGGGAGCCACCTATGACGACGCATCGCCGCGGACCCCGCCGCCCGCCCCGGCCGGCGGCAGCCCACCGGAGGCCGAAAACCGATGAACCGCATGCTTGCCCGCCCGCCGCGACTCCCGTCCGTGATCCTCGTCGCCCTCATGGCGACGGCGGCCTGCGTCACGGCGTCTCGACCGCGCGCCGAGGAGGTGGCCGCGCCAGTTGCCGCGCCGGTCGTGGTCCAACTCGTGACCGATCTCGATGCCGGCACGCTCGTCAGCGACACCGAGCAGGTGGAGGATATCGTCGAGACCGAATACACGGCGGATGGGAGCGTCGACAAAAAGATCGGCGAACAGGGCACCCTCTGGGTCCGCAATGCCCACGTCGACGGCCGGTTTTTCTTCGAACGGTATTACCAGGAGAAGTTCGTCGGCCGCTCGAGCCGCCTCGAGATTCCGGCGGCGGATCTGCCGGCGGGCGAGCACTTCATCGAGCCGGGGCACCACCGGTTCGCGGTCGCGGTCGACGGGGCGATCACCTCCGCCGATCCCGACATCCGCGTCGTCGGCCGTACGGTGTCGCTGCGGCTGCACCGCGTCGAGATCATGCCGGTCGATGCGACGAAGACGGGGCCACCCGAGTTCCGCCTCACGCCGGCCGAATTCGGCCTGCTGGCGGCGCTGCCCGATTGGAAGCTCGATCCCGCGGCGCTGCCCGACCTGAAGACGACCTTCGATCCCCGCAAGCCCGGTGCGGCGGCCGGGGTCTCGCCGCTGGTCGACATGCTCAGCCGCAGCGGCCGATTCCAGTCGCTCGGCGTGTGGCTGCCGGCCAACACGCAAGGCGCCGGCTACGTGCTCGTGCCGAGTTGGCAGGCGTTCCACCTCGGGCCCGATGGCCGGCTGCGTGTGGCCGACCAGCCCCGCGTGCCCGGGATCGAACTGGGCGACTCGGCCGTCGTCGTTCCCTACCGGCAGGCGGCGGGCCGGATCGGGTCGCAGAGCCGTTTGAATGCCGGCGTCGGCGCCGAGCGGCTCGGGCCCGCCATGAAGCTCGGCCCTACGCTGCGGCCGCTCGCGTTCGTGGCCGGCTACGAAAAGCCCGACCCGAACCTCACGATCGAGATCGATCCCGACGCCAGCCGGCTGCCAAACAAGTTTTTCGTGGCCGACAACACCACCGGCGACAAGGACGCGATCCGCATGGTGGCCTTCGAGTGGAACCCGCCGATCTACGAACGGGGCGGCGAGGGAATCGTGTCGGTGCGGCTGCGGCAGTCACCAGACCGGCCGTCGCTTGCGCACCCCGAGGTGCGGGCGGAATGGAGCCCCTACCAGCCGTCGAACCCGGCGGCCCGCAGCTGGGCGCCAGTCGAGGTGCTCGACTGGCAGGCCGGCGGCGATCGCGGCCCGGTCAGGTTCCGCGTGCCGGACGTGCCCTTTCAATACGTGGTGTTCCGCCTGGCCGTGTGCGAGCGGGGAGACACGCGTCCCTTTCCGCCGCTGTCGGCCGAGATCCACGGCTGCATCATCGACCGTGGCCAGCGTGGCTCGGCGAGCGTCGTGACCAATCGCGGCCGGAATGCCTTCGTGGCCGGCGAGCCCATCACCCTCGAGCTCGTGCTGCGATCGGCTGATCCCCGCCCGGCCGGCCGCCGCACGATTCTTCTCACCCATCCCGACGGCCGCGAGGACAGGCTTCCCTTCGACGACCCCGGCGCCGCCTGGTGGAGCCAGCCCTGCGAACTGCCCGCGGCCGCCACCGCCCGCATGGAAAGCGGCTCCTACACGATCACCGTGGCCGACCTGCCGGCGGGGATCGCGGCGCTGCCGTGGCGATTCGACCTCGCGACCGCGGAACGCCCAAGCCTCTTCCACGTCGTCAAGCCGTCGAAATACACGAAGGCGATGAACGATCTCGAACCGAGCCATCTGAGTGACAAGCAGCCGCCGGTCGACCTCGACCGGGCCGTCGACACCCTCTCCCGACTGGGCTACACGCGGGTCGACCTGATGACCTATGCACAAAACCATCACCTTCGCGGCCAGGCGTGGCGGGAGCGGCTCTCCGCGGTCGATCCGCGGCTGCCGCCGCCGGACGCGGTCTACACCCCCACGCCGCGCGAGCAGATCCTCAACGCCTGCGTCCGCCACGGCATGCAATACAGCGATGTCTGGCTGAGCTACAACGATTTTCATCTGCCGCGGCGAATCGAACCCTACATCCGGGCGAGCGAACGCTGGATCGCCCGCGAGACGCAG
The DNA here is from genome assembly GCA_044369655.1 of Pirellulales bacterium. GTDB lineage: Bacteria > Planctomycetota > Planctomycetia > Pirellulales > UBA1268 > CAMCQY01. The sequence continues at coordinate 1,265 of JBILWX010000224.1, read as the reverse complement.
GCATTGCGGCATTCGCCCGCCTTCGACGGCATGATGCTCTACGACGAGATGTACGAGTCGCCCACGTCGGGGCTGGTGCCGCACCATCAGAAATACTTCGGCGCGACCCGCATCCGGCTCGCCGAAGAGAAGTTCGGCGAGCCCCCCTCGAAGATCGAACAGGCCTTCTCCCGCTACCTGCAACGGCCGCCCGGACAGCGTGATGCGGCCGCTCTCAAGCAGTACATCGCCTACCAGGATTGGCAGCAGCACGGCTGGGCCGAATACATCGACAGGGTCGTCGGCGTGGCCCGGGGAATCGCCCCGGCGGCGCGGTTCGGCACTTACCACCGCACCTGGATGACGCCGGGCAGCTGCGACGACATCTACCACGGCTATGCGCCCGATCTCTTCCGCAATCTCGACATCATCAGCCACGTGCACTACGCCGACAACATCACCGGCTGGGTGCATGCGCCGCTGATGGCCGGCATCCTCCGGACGGGACGCGGCAAGACGCTCTACCTCAACATGCCGCTGACGCACGAATCCAGCTCCGACTTCGACGGTCAATACACGCGGCAGATGGCGTTGTCGGTGCTGTCCTGCGGGGCCAACGGCGTCTCGCAGTATGGCCTGCTCCACTCGTTCGACGACGGACCCAATCCGCAGACGGCGCTGGCCAACGAGACCACCCGCGTGCTCAATAACGAGATCCTCCGCCCGTTTGGCGCGATCAACGACCACACCACCGACGGCTACCGCCGGGTCGGCATCGTCAGCACGCTCGCGCAGCATGCGACGAGCCGGTTCAAGCCGATCGCCGTCGCCTGCCAGACCGAGGGCATTGCCGTCGCCTGCTGGCGGCTGGGCTACCCGGCCACGTTCCTCCGCGAAGACACGCTCGAGGAGCCGCTCGACGGCTTTCAGGTGATCTTCGTGCCGGGCATCCACTTCGAGGGCGAGCTCTCAGAGACGGTCATGCAGCGGCTCAAAGCGGCGGTGGATCAGGGCATCAAGGTGGTGGTCGAGGGCGATAGCCAGCTGCAGCTGCCCGGCGTGATGAAGCTGGCCGACTGGAAACTCGACAGCTACTTCATCGGCGACACCTACTTCGCCACCTGGGAGGACGACGAACTCAAAAAGATCTACCAAGCCAGCCGGCCGATCGTCGATTTCCTGGGGCCGAAGCTGGCCGAGTGGGGCGTCGAGCCCGCCGCGCGTGGCGATTTCCGCGTCGGCCCCAACTGGCGCAGCGGCGGCGACATCCAGTATCTCATCCACGC
>JBILWX010000097.1:0-13445 GCA_044369655.1 Pirellulales bacterium | reverse complement strand
GCGATTTTCGCAGCCAGATCGAGTCGCGATTCGACCGCCTGGACGAGACCCTCAACGGCCGGACCTTCTGGAAACGCAAGCCCTAAGGAGGGGTGTTTGCAATGCGGTCGGCTGCTAGCAATAGTGACGCCATGAACGTGCAAGAAACGCCTTCCGTCGCAGTGCTCGTCCCCTGCCTCAACGAGGGGCTCACGATCGGGGACGTGGTCAGGGGGTTTCAAGCCGCCCTGCCGCACGCGGTGGTCTACGTCTACGACAACAACTCGACCGACGACACGGCCGAGCGTGCCCGCGAGGCGGGCGCCGTGGTGAGGCGCGAAACGCTGCGCGGCAAGGGCAACGTGGTGCGGCGGATGTTCGCCGACATCGAGGCCGACGCCTACGTGCTGGTGGATGGCGACGGCACCTACGATGCAACGGTGGCGGGACAAGCGGTGGACATGCTCTTTGCCGAAGACGCCGACGTCGTGCATGGCGTGCGGATCAGCGATCAACAGGAGGCCTACCGGCTGGGGCATCGCTTCGGCAACGCCTTGTTGACGGGGTTGGTGCGCTGGCTGTTCGCCAGCACCTTCTCCGACATGCTCTCCGGCTACCGGGTATTCTCCCGCCGGTTCGTGAAGACGTTCCCGGCCCAGTCCACCGGGTTCGAGACGGAGACGGAGTTGACCATCCATGCGCTCGAGATGCGTTCCCGGGTCGTGGAACTGCCGACGCGGTACAGTGCCCGGCCGGAGGGTTCTCATAGCAAGCTCAACACCATCCGCGATGGCGTGCGGATCCTGCGAACGATCGTCCATCTCGTGAAGGAAGAGCGACCGCTCCTGTTCTTCAGCACGCTGTTCGGGATTCTGGCGATCGCGTCACTGGCCCTGGCCGTGCCGGTGGTCATGGAATTCATGAAGACCGGCCTCGTGCCCCGCTTCCCGACGGCCATTCTCTCCAGTGCGCTCATGCTGTTGGCCTTCATGATGCTCACCAGCGGTCTCGTGCTCGACACTGTCACGCTCGGACGGCGGGAGATGAAGCGCCTGTGGTATCTCAACACCCCCAACCGGGCCACCACGCCGCGGTCGTGGCCGTTGAAGCCGTGAGCGGCGGTGCGGCGTGAGCGACATGGGCTATTCCGTCGTCATCCTGACGCACAACGAGGCGATCAACATCCGGCGGTGCCTCGACTCGGTGGCCGCGAGCGACGACGTGGTGGTCGTCGACTCTCACAGCACCGACGATACGCCCGGGATCGTGCAAGGGTATCCGGTGCGGTTCGTGCAGCGGGCGTTCGACAGCTTCGCAGGCCAGCGAAACTGGGCGATCGACACCATCGACTTCAAGCATCGCTGGGTGCTGCACCTCGACGCGGATGAGTGTGTCACGCCCGCCTTGCACGAGGAACTCCTCGCCGTGGCGGGCCGCGACGACCGCAGCGCCTACTTCATCGCCAACAAGCTGATCTTCATGGGCCGGTGGATCCGCCGGGCCAGCATGTATCCCTACTACCAGGCCAGGTTCCTCAGGCTCGGGGAATCGCGGTTCGAGCAGCGCGGCCATGGCCAGCATCTGGCCATGGCGGTCCGCGGCACGGGGAAACTGCGGGAGCCGTACGTGCACTACAACTTTTCCAAGGGGATCGCAGACTGGGTGGCCCGGCACAACCGGTATTCGACCGACGAGGCGAACCGGATCTGCCGCGAGCCCCTGGACCTGCGCACGTCGCTGTGGGAGGCCCTGTTCGGGCAGTCGGCCGAAGACCGGCAGCAGGCCCGGAAACGGTGCTCCGACCTGCTGCCCTGCCGTCCACTGGTGCGGTTCGTCTATCTCTATTTCTGGCGGTGGGGCTTTCTCGACGGGATGGCGGGGCTCCACTATTGCCTGCTGATGTCCGTCTACGATTTTCTGACCGGCCTGAAGGTCAGGGAGCGGAGGGCGTGACGCACAGAACCCGCAACGACGGTGCATGCACGCGGGCGGAGGGTGACTGCCTGCTGCCGGCTGCCTACAGGCTGCTGCCGGTCAGCGTGCCGTTCTACGTGCCCGGGTTTTTGAAGTTGGACCAGGGCAGCGATTTCGTGCTCGTTCCGGAACCGACCGATTGCGGCACCTGGTTCGAGCGGTTCGCGGACCGCGTCGCAGAGGCGGTCGGCACGGCCTACCTGCCGGTCTGTCGCATGAGCGACGGCGAATTCCTCATGCTGTTCGGCTACCAGGCTCCCAGTCTCAGGTTGGGGCCCGCCCGCCGGCTGCGGATCCGACTGCGGCAGGCGGCCGAGGTCGTGCGCCGTCGCATCCGGGGATTTCGCGCCTACACGGCCGACGGGGTATCGTCCGGGGCGCTCTCGGCCCGCGAGTTGCGGGCAAGCAGGCCCGAGCTCTCGAAGCAGTATGCGGCCATTGCCCGCGAGGGCATCCTCGCGCCGCACCTGTCCTATGGCTTGCATCCGTTCCAGGAGCAGTATTTCCCGGCGCTGGGGAGGTGGCTCGAGGAGCAGTCGGTAACGCTCACGCTCGAGAATTACGTCACGTTCTACTTCGTCTATGGGCTGCTGCGGGGGCCCCGTTTCCCCTCGCTGATCGACGGTCGGCGCGTGCTGGTGGTCCATTCCGCCACTGGCGACAAGCGGGAGGCGATCACGCGGACCCTCCGCGAGTCGAACCCGCGCGGGATCGAGTGGATGACCATCTCGCCCACGCGCTCGTTCGCCGAAGTCATCGACCTCACGCGGTTGCAGGAGAAGCCGGACATCTGTCTGCTGGGCGCGGGGGTCGGCAAGGCACAGCTCTTTCCGCAGCTCAAGCCGCTGGGTATCCCCTGCCTCGACGCCGGCTACTCCTTCGAGGTCTGGGCCGATCCCGACAAGCAGTGGGATCGCCCGTTCATGACGCCCGATGCGACGTACGAGTCGTCCCGGAGACGGTTCTAAACGGCCGTGGAGAAGACCGTTTCCGACATGTCGCCAGGCAACCGTCTCGTGAAGACCGCCGTCGCGGTCGTGGGCGCCGGTCCGGCCGGCGTGGTGACGGCCCTCGAACTCGCGCGGGCCGGTCGCGAGGTGTTGCTCATCGAAAGTGGTGGAGCGAGGCCCGATGCGCGGGCGCAGTCGCTCGGCGACGCCCGGATCGTCGATCCGGACGTCCACGTGGCGATGCATCTCGCCACCCGGCGGCAGATCGGTGGCGCCACCAACATCTGGGGCGGACGGTGCGTGCCGTACGATCCGATCGACTTCGACAGGCGTCCCTACATTCCCCACTCCGAATGGCCCATCGGCTATGACGAGGTCGCCAGCTATTTTCCCCGCGCAAGTCGCTGGTTTTTCACCGGGGATGCGGTATTCAACAGCCACGAGATTCCCGGGATCGGAAGCAAGACCATCGTTCCCGGGCTGCCCGATGGCGACGTGCTGTCGTCGTCGCTCGAACGCTGGAGCCTGCCGACCAACTTCGGCCGGCACTATGCCGGCGACCTGGCGACGACACGCGGGCTGACGGTTGTCGCCGGGCTGACGTGCGTGGAGATCCAGACCGACCCGGAGGCCCGCGTGGTCACCGGGCTCCGGTGCCGCCGCAGTGACGGCAGCGAGGTGCTGGTCGAAGCCAGGCAGTACGTCGTCGCGTGCGGCGGACTCGAGACCACGCGGCTCTTGCTGGCGTCGCGATCGGTGAATCCGCGGGGCCTTGGCAACCACTCCGATCAACTCGGGCGGTTCTACATGGGCCACATCTCGGGCAAGATCGCCGACCTGGCGTTTGACACGCCACCGTCTGAGACCGCCTACGCGTACGAGCGCGACGCCGAGGGGGTCTACGTTCGACATCGATTCTCCTTCACGCGCGACGCCCTCAATCGCGAACATCTGCCGAACATCGTCGGGTGGCTCGTCAATCCGGAGATCGCCAAGCCGGAGCACGGCAGCGGCGTGTTGTCGTTCGCCTATCTCGCCCTGTCGTCACCCCTCTTCGGCAAACGCTTCATTGCCGAGGGGATCCGGCAGGCGGCCATCGGCGATGGGCCCAGAGTGGTCTGGCCGCACGTGCGGAACATGCTGCGGGATCTGCCGGCCACGCTCTCGTTCATTCCGACGTTCGGCTACCGGCGATTTCTGGTGCGCCGGAAGGTCCCCGGGTTCTTCGTGCGCAGCGCGAGCAACCGCTACCCCCTCCAGTATCACGGCGAGCAGGTGCCAAATCCGGACAGCCGCGTGACCCTGGGTGACGACACGGATGCCCTGGGCATGCCGCGGCTGGTGATCGACCTGAAATACAGCGAGCAGGACGTGGAAGGGGTGATGCGGGCCCACGAACTGTGGGATGCCCACCTGCGGCGGCATCGCTGTGGTCGGGTGGCGTATCATGCCGGCGACCTGCGCGGGAAGATCCGGGCACAGGCGGCGGACGGCTACCATCAGGCCGGCACGACCCGGATGAGCCGGGATCCGGCCGGCGGCGTGGTCGATGAGCATGGCTGCGTGCACGGGATTGCCAATCTGCATCTCGCCAGCAGTTCCACGTTCGTCACGAGCGGCCAGGCCAACACGACGTTCATGATCGTCGCGTTCGCCCTGCGATTGGCCGACCGGCTCAAGACCCTGGCATGACCAATCGCCCATGACCACGACCGTCAGACCTGTGGAACTGGTGCCTCTCGGTGTGGCCGACATCAGGCTCACCCGGCTGTGCTTCGGCACGGCCACGTTGTTCCGCCTCCATGCGAGCCGCGAGCGGCAGCGCCTGCTCGACGCGGCATACGATCTCGGCATCCGTCATTTCGACACCGCGCGCTCGTACGGACTGGGTGAGACGGAACGGGAATTGGGCCGGTTTCTCTCCCGGCATCGTGACGGTGTCACCGTCGGCACGAAGTTCGGCATTCAGCTCACCCGCACGGGCCGCCTGTTCCGGCCGCTCCAGTCGCTCGCACGGCGGTGTGTCGGGCTCTTTCCGGGCCTCCGCCGGCACCTGCGGCGATCGGCGTCGCCCTTGGTCGCCCCGCGGTGCTTCGACCTCGTTACCGCCCGTGAGAGCCTGAAAACGAGCCTCGCGGCCCTGGCGATCGAGCGGATCGACATCCTCTTTCTCCACGAGCCCGACTCGGCTTCGACGTTGGGAGACGAACTGACCGAATTTTTTTGCCAGGCCCGCGATGAGGGCCGGATCCGCACATGGGGGCTCTCCGGACCGCTGCCCGATATCCTGCCGGTGAGCAGGGCTCATCCAGCGCTGGCGCCGGTGCTCCAATATGCCTGTGACGCCCTGACAAGGGCGTCGTTGCCGGTGCCACCGCCCGGTCCGCAGATCACCTACGCGCCGTTTTCGCAGGCGCTCGACCGCATCGCCGCGACGTTCGAACACTCGGCCGCGGCTGCCGAAGCGTGGCGGAAGGAGCTCGACGTGCCGCGGGATCGCGGCACGATCGCGGGGCTTTTGCTGGCGGAGTCGCTGACGCCGCCCGCCAACGGTCCGGTGGTGTTCTCGACAACGCGGATCGACCACCTCGAACGGTTGGTCGCCGCGGCCCATGATCCCGCCGTGCTCCAGCGGATCGCGCCGCTGCGGAAGTGGATCGCGCGGCATAGCCCGGCCAGCGGCACGGGCTGACTTCCCGGCCGCCGTCACGGGGTGCCGTAGCCGGCAGGTATGCCCTGCCGCCAGGTGTCCATGTGCCGCGATTCCGCCATGTAGCCGTCGCCCGGAATGGGCTTCGACCCGTGGCTGAATCCGCTCGTGGCCAGCTGTTTGGCCGATTCGGCGGTGAAGTCCTTGCGGAACTCCTCCTCGATCCACCGGTAGGTGGCGGCGATGCCGTCCCGGAGCCGTGTCGACGGCTCCCAGCCGAGATAGCCGCGGATCTTGGTGTTGTCGCTGTTGCGACCGGCCACGCCGCGGGGGGCGTCGAGCTTGTAATGCCGCTGCAGACGAATGCCGGCGACATCCTCCGCGATGTCGACGAGCTGGTTGATCGTGACCAGTTCGCTCGATCCGAGGTTGATGGGCTCGAGGATGTTCGAGTGCATGATCTTCTGGATGCCCTGCACGCAATCGTCGATGTACATGAACGACCGCGTCTGCGTGCCATCGCCCCAGATTTCGATGGAGTGGTCGCCCGACGCCTTGGCGGCGATCACCTTGCGGCAGATGGCTGCCGGAGCCTTCTCCCGGCCGCCGCACCAGGTGCCGTGCGGCCCGTAGACGTTGTGAAAGCGGGCCACGCGGGTCTGGATGCCGAAGTCCTCGCGGAAGTGACGGCACATCCGCTCACTGAACAGTTTTTCCCAGCCGTAGCCGTCCTCGGGGAGGCCGGGGTAGGCGTCCCGTTCCGCCAGCGCCGTGACCTCGGGGTTCACCTGCTTCTCGGCGTTGTAGACGCAGGCGGAGGAGCTGAAGAAAAACCGCTCGACCCCCGCTTCCTGCGAAGCCAACAGCATGTGGGTGTTGGTCAGCACGCTGAGCATGCAGAGGGCCTTGTTGTTTTCGATGAAGCCCATGCCTCCCATGTCGGCGGCCAGTTGATAGACCTCGGTGGCGTCTTTGCAGAGCCGGCGACAGACCCGGAAATCGCGGGCGTCGCCGTCGGTCGGTCCGGCGTGGTTTTCCACGTCGGGGAACACCTGGTACCACTCGTCGAGCGGCTTGATGTCGACGGCCCGAATCCGGTGGATGCCCGCCTTGCGGAAATCGGCCACCAGGTGGCCTCCGATGAAGCCCCCAGCGCCCGTCACGACAATCGTCGATTGCTTGGCCATACGAAACCTGCTCCTTGTCAGCGTCCCAGGAAAACAGCCGCGATCGAGCTGTCCCGCTCGGTTGGAACCGACGCTTGAATCAGACTATAGTTTCGACTTCGCCGATTTCCAGAGGCGAAAGTGGCGCTTTTTGAAGGGAGCACGTGCGTGCGGCATCTCGCATTCGTAGGAGCGATGCAGACGGCCGAGGATGGCAACCGCAACCGGTGGTGTTCGGCGGCGCATAACACGACGCAACTGGAGCTGATGGACGCCCTCCATGACTATGGTCATGTCACGGTGACCGGCCTGAGCCTGCCCAGCACCTCGGCCTACCGGACCCGGCCCCGAGCCTGGAAGGGAAAACGCACCGTGCTCCGGGAAGGGGTGGTCATCGAGGAGCTGCCGTTTTATTCGCTGGGACCGCTCCAGGTGGCGACACAGACGTGGTCGTTGACGCGTCGTCTGCTGGGAGCGTGGGGGGAGGGCCGTCCCGACGCGATCCTGTTGGCAAACCCGTTGGTGAGATTCACGCTGCCGAGCCTGCTGGCCGGCTGGCTGTGGAATGTGCCCGTCGTCAGCATCGTGGCGGATCTGACGCCGCCGCAGACCGGCCAGCCGCTCGTGGAGCGATTGCGAGCCTGGCTGCGCACCCTGATGGTTCGCCTCACTCCGGGCACCGTCATGTTTTCATCGCACACGGCGACCGACTACCGGGGCCACAAGCCGTCGATGCGCATGGTCAGGCCGCCGGCATCGTTCCTCCTCGATCTGCCGCAGCCACCCGGGGAGCCGGCCACGAAAGCCGTCTATTACGCCGGCGCGCTCGTGGATATCGCCGGCGTGGACCTGCTGCTCGATGCCATTCCCCATGTCACGGACCGCGACGTCGAATTCTGGATCAGCGGGCGTGGCCCGCTCGAGGAGCGTGTGAAGCAGGCGGCGGCGACGGATCCCAGAGTCCGCTTCTTCGGCTTCGTGACGCAGGAGAAGTATGCCGAACTGCTGCAGGAGGCGGCGGTGCTGGTCAATCCGCGGCCACGTGTGCTGCTGGAGAATCGGTACAACTTTCCCTCCAAGCTGATGGAATATCTCGCTGCCGGCCGGCCGGTCATTTCCACGGCCACGTCCGACGTGGCTGAACACTACGGCGACGCCGTGGTCGTGCTCGACGATGAAACGCCCGAGGGGTTGGCCCGATGCATCGAACAGGTGTTCGCCACCCCCGTCGCGGAACGGGCCGCCATGGGGAGCCGCGCCCGGGCTGCCGTGGAGGGGGTGACATGGCGGAGCCAGGCCGAACCGATTCTCGCGTTCATTCGCTCCCTTGAGGCGGGGCCGTCGCCGCGACCGTGATGCCCGTCCGGGGACGCACGCGGGACTTGCCCGGGTCGAACGCGGTGCGGAAGAAGGTATGCTCCTCGCCATGAGATTGGTCGTTACCGGAGCGAGCGGATTCGTCGGGCGGGGCCTGCTTGAGCAGCTCGCTGCGGCCGGCCACGTCGGCGTGGCCACGGGCCGTGAGCCGCCTGCCAACATGCCGGGCGGCTGGTGTGCCGCCCGTCGAAGCGACGTGCTTGCAGGGGCGGTGGATCCCGGCGACATCGCGGGCGTCATCCACATGGAAGTCAAGCACCACGTGCCGCGTCCCTCGGCGGCCGACATCGATGCCTTCGAGCACGTCAATGTGGCAGGCACGCGGGCTTGGCTCGATTGGGCCGCCAGGCACGGCGTGCGGCGGTTCATCTTCGTCAGCTCCATCAAGGCCGTGCCGGCCGGCGATCCGTCCGAGTCGATCCCGAGTGTGCGGGGCTTGGCCGGCAGGCTGTCGGAGCCGGACACGCCCTACGGTCGATCGAAGGCGGCGGCAGAGGCGGCGGTTCGCGACTGGTCGGCGGCGGATGCCGAACGGGCCGCCGTCATCCTGCGGCCCGCCCCCGTCTACGGTCCGGGGAACGAGGCCAACCTGGCCGCCTTCGTCCAGCAGGTGATCGCCGGAAAGCCGTGCCTGATCGGCGCGTGCGACTCGCAGAAGTCGGTCGTGTCGCGGACGAATCTCATGGCGGCGATCGAGTTTGCCACGATGCATCCGCTCACGGGGTGCGAGGTGTTCAACGTGTCGGACCGTGAGACCTTCTCGCTTGGTCAGCTCGCCGACATGATCTCCGACCTGGCCGGGGCACCCCCGCCACGGAGGATTCCCAGGGCGGTAGCCGGTGGCCTCGCGGTCTTGGGCGACCTCATCATGACGGTGACGGACCGGGAGTTCCCGCTGACGAGTCAGAGGCTCAGGGCGATGCTCGAGACGAGCGTGTTTCCCTGCACCAAGCTGCAGAAAGCCGGTTTTCAGCATCCCCAGACCACGCGGCAGGGGCTGGCGGAAATGCTGGCCGGCATGCCGGGAGAGCCAAGATGTGCGGACCGGGGAGCCGGCGCGCCGGTAAAACCGGTGCAATAGTTGAGCGAGGCAGTCGCCTCGCAGGGAACCCGTATGCACGTCAAACGCGCCCTCATCACCGCCGCCGGCAGGGAGCAGCAGAGCCTGCCGCTCCAGCGGCTCGTCGACCGTGACGGCGGCCCGAAGACGGCCCTCGAAATCATCGTCGAGGAGGCCGTTGCCGCCGGCGCCCACGAGGTCGGGATCGTCGTCCGGCCCGGCGACGAGGCGGCCTTCCGGGAGGCGGCGGGAAGATCACCGTCGCGGCTCGAGCTGATTCCCCAGCGTGAACCGCTCGGCTACGGCAACGCGGTCGGCAGCGCCCGCGACTTCATCGACGGCGAGCCGTTCCTGCATTTCGTGGGCGATCACCTCTACGTGAGCGACATCGATCGCCGCTGCGGCCGGCAACTCGTTGCGATCGCCGAAGCGGAGCAGTGCAGCGTGTCGGCCGTGCAGCCGACGCGAGAAAACATGCTCGCCTATTTCGGCACGATCGGGGGCCGTCGTGTGCCGCAGAGCAGAAGCCTCTACGAGATCGATACCGTTCTCGAGAAGCCCACCCCCACGCAGGCCGAGCAGGAGCTGATCGTGCCGGGTCTTCGCGCCGGTCATTATCTCTGCTTCTTCGGCATGCACGTGCTCACGCCGGTGATCTTCGAACTGCTCGACTCCCGCGGTTCCGGTGGCAACCGACAACTGTCGCCCGCCTTGGCGGCGTTGGCCGCCCGTGAGCGGTATCTCGCCTACGAGATCGCGGGCAGCCGCTACAACCTGGGCGTCACCTACGGCTTGCTCGTCGCGCAGCTCGCCCTCGGCCTGTCGGGAAAAGACCGGTCCGACATCCTGAGCCAGCTCGTCGAGCTGCTGGCTCGCCAGCCTCAAGCCACGTGAGCCGTCCTGTGGGTGCCAGTCGCTCGGTTGCCTGCCGTTTGGTCTCGATCATCACGTCCGACGACCCAGGCGTCCGCGACCGGTCCCTGGAAAGTGTCTGCCACGGAGCCGCGGCGGACGACCTGCTCGCCGAGGCCGCGTCTCTCGAAGCCTTCCGTCACGAAACGGCCAGCCTCTACCACCGGGTGCGGGCGCTGTTTTTCCTGTTCGGCATTCATCGCTTCCACCTGCCCGACAGGCTTTCCGCCGGCGGCCGCTCGGCCGCACTCATCCCCCATGCCGGCTACGAGCACCTGCTCAACAGGCGGTTCGAGGAGGCGATCGCCACGTTCCTGGAGGCCCAGCAGGAGCACGGCCCGTCGGACGCGATTTCCAGCGCCCTGGCGGTGGCCTACCGCGAGTTGGGCCTGCAGACGCTCGCCAACCAGGTGCGGAAGAGCGTGCGGTCGCTGCGGGGCAACCAGTGGATGTTTCGCGTGGGGCATCCGGCCGACCACGCACTGCGCATTCGGCCCGAACTGTTGGCCCGCGGCGAAGACGGCATGTTTCCGCTGCTCCGTGAGTCGACGCCGGTGCGGATGGACCTGTCGCATTCCTGCTGGAGCGACGTCTTCTTCCTCGGCATGGATTATCCCGAGGGGGCGCGGGTGCTCAACGTGTCGATCGACCTGGGCGTGCATGGCCGCGACGCCGTGCCCAAGCCGCCGGTCGAGGCCTATCTGCGGGTGATCGACAGCCCGGTGCTGCGGCTCACGAGCGTCGACTTGGCCACGACGGCCGAGATTTCCGATCTGGGCGAAGTGTTCGACTTCGCCCGCGACTACCTGGGGCTCCTCAAGGCTGCGGTGATCGCCGCGGGCATCGTGCCGCCCGGCATGGAGGGATCTGGCGCGCGTCTGGCCGATCTCTTCGAACGGATGATGGGGCCGGGGCTCGGTCTCGAAATCGTGAGCAGCGTCAACAACATCCCCAAGGGTTCGCGGCTGGCCGTTTCCACGAACCTGCTCGCCTCGCTCATCGCCGTCTGCATGCGGGCCACCGGCCAGGCAAGATCGCTCACCGGCCAGCTCACGGAGCCCGAGCGCCGGCTGGTGGCGGCGCGGGCGATCTTGGGGGAATGGCTCGGCGGCAGCGGCGGGGGCTGGCAGGATTCCGGTGGTGTGTGGCCGGCGGCGAAGCTGATCCGTGGCGTGGTGGCGACGGAAGACGACCCGGAGCATGGCACGAGCCGCGGCCGCCTCCTGCCCGCGCATGAGCCGGTCCGTGTCGGCTCGACGCTCCAGGATTCGCTCGTGCTGGTGCACGGCGGCATGGCGCAGAACGTCGGGCCGATCCTGGAGATGGTGACCGAAAAATACCTGCTGCGATCGGCCGCTGAATGGCGGGCGCGGCACGAGGCCGCCGGCGTGCTCGACGAGATCATCGCGGCGGTCGAGGTGGGCGACATGCGCCGGATTGGCGCCGCCACCGGTCGCAACTTCACCGGCCCCATCCAGACGATCATCCCCGGCGCCACCAACCTCTACACCGAAACGATCATCCGCCATGTGCAGGAACGGTTCGGCGACGACTTCTGGGGCTTCTGGATGCTCGGCGGCATCTCGGGGGGCGGCATGGGATTCATCGTGGCACCCCGGGTGAAGGCCGCGGCCCAGCAGGCGCTCGGCGAGATCATGGCCGCGAGCAAACGGGAGTTGCAGCACTCCCTGCCATTCGCGATGGAGCCGGTCGTCTACGACTTCGCGGTGAACGACCGCGGCACCTGGTGCGATCTGCTGGCCGACACCGCCGCGCTCATGCCCGCCGCCTACTACGCCCTTACCGTGCCCGAGCTGTTGAAAGCCGACCGGCTCACGCTGCCGGCCTCGCGTCGGGCCGAGCTGGATGCCTTCGGAGCCGCCTGCCGCACGCAGCCGGAGCTGGCGGGCATGGTGGACACGCTCTTCGATCGGCTCTTTCCCCGGGGCGACGGCAGCCGTGGCAGCGCGGGTGAGCTGCGGAGCCTCCTTGCTGATCTCGGGTTCGACGCCGTGCAGCACGAGCAGATCCGCGCCGATCTGCGGGCCGGCCGGATCGGGCTCGCCCAGAATCGCCTGCCCGCCGCGACCTCGATCGACGACGTGCGGGATGACGACGTGGCCTTCGCCGACGAGGATGCGGACGAGTCGCTGCGGCATCGGGGGCTCGAGGCGCTGCGACGGGGCGAGGCGGCGGTGGTGACCATGGCCGCGGGCGTCGGCAGCCGCTGGACGCAGGGGGCGGGCGTGGTGAAGGCGCTCCATCCTTTCTGCAGGCTCGCCGGCCGGCACCGCACGTTTCTCGACGTGCATCTGGCGAAGTCGCGGCGCACGGGCAGGCTCGCGGGCGCAGCCGTGCCGCATGTGATCACGACCAGCTATCTCACGCATCGGCAGATCGAGTCGTTCGGCCTCGACACGGCGGGCGTCGAGGCGGTGCTCTCCCCGGGTAAATCGGTCGGGCTGCGGCTGATCCCGATGGCCCGTGACCTGCGGTTCGCGTGGGAGGAGCTGTCGCACCAGCTGCTCGACGAACAGAAACAGAAGGTCCGTGACAGTCTCCATGCGGCGCTCATCGCGTGGGCCGAGCAGTCGGGCGAAGGCGAGGACTACACCGACAACGCACCGGGGCAGTGCCTCCATCCGGTGGGCCACTGGTACGAGGTGGCCAACCTGCTCCGCAACGGCGTGCTCGAGCGGCTGCTCCGCGATCGGCCGCAGCTTCGCTGGCTGTTCCTTCACAACATCGACACCGTCGGGGCCGATCTCGATCCCGCGTTGCTCGGCCGTCATATCGCCGGGGGCTCCTGCCTGTCGTTCGAAGTGATTCCGCGGCGGATCGAGGACCGCGGCGGGGGGCTGGCCCGCGTGAACGGTCGGCCCCGGATCGTGGAGGGGCTGGCCATGCCCCGCGAGGCGGACGAGTTCAAGCTGCGGTTCTACAACACGCTCTCCACGTGGATCGACATCGATCAATTGCTCACGGCGTTCGGGCTGGCGCGAGCGGATCTCGGCAACGAGGCGACCGTGGCCGCGGGCATCCGTTCTCTGGCGGCCCGGATGCCGACCTACGTCACGCTCAAGGACGTGAAGAAGCGGTGGGGGCATGGTCAGGAAGACGTGTTCCCCGTCGCGCAGTTCGAGAAGCTGTGGGGTGACATGACGGCGCTTGCGGAGGTCGGTTCGCGGTTCGTGGTGGTGCCGCGTCTGCGTGGCCAGCAGCTCAAGGACATCGCGCAACTCGATGGCTGGCTCCGAGACGGGTCGGCGGCGCACGTGGAGGCGCTCGGCGACTGGCTGCCGTGACATCGCTCGATCACGCTGGCAACCTTGACTCCCGCCAGTGACATGGCTGACAATTCCCCTCTCAATCCGGAC
>JBILWX010000096.1:0-13483 GCA_044369655.1 Pirellulales bacterium | reverse complement strand
TGCCCGTGCCGGTGCGGCCGGCGATGAGCAGGTGGGGCAGGCTCGCCATGTCGAAGACCATCGGATTGCCCGCCACGTCCTTGCCGAAGTAGAGCGGGATCTTCATCGTGCGGCTCTTCGACTGCGTCTCCTCGATCACCTCGCGGAGGCGGACCATCTGGCGGGTCGTATTCGGCACTTCGATGCCCACCGAGTTCTTGCCTGGAATCGGGGCCACGATCCGGACGCTCGGCACCCGCAGGGCGATGGCCAGGTCGTCGGCGAGGTTGGCGATCTTCGCCAGGCGGAGGCCGGCCTCCAGTTCGATCTCGTACTGCGAGATGACCGGGCCGGTCTCGATCTCGACCACGCGGACCTTGAAGCCGAAGTCGGCGAACGTCTTTTCGAGCACGCGGGCCCGATCGCGGACCTCCTGTTCCTGCTCGTCGAGCTGCAACTGCTCGGCCGGCAGCAGCAGTTCGAGCGACGGCAGCTCGTAATCCGCCGTCGGATCGGGCGCCATCGTGATCGGCTCCGGCTTGCGCCGGCGCTGGGCCAGCGACTTGATCGGCACCACCGGCCGGGCCTCCTCCACGACCTCCACCTGCTCGTCCTCGGCCGATGCATCGTCGATGTCGGCATCGTCCGACGCGTCGACCGCATCCATGTCGTCATCACCGTCTTCCTTCGGCGTGGCGAGCGGCTTCTCGCGGCGGCGGACGCGGATCGTGGGTTCGAGCTCGCCATCGCCTTCCTCGTCGACTTCCTCACCGTCGTCGACGCCGTCGGCGGCACCCGCGGCCCGCTGCCTAAGGCCGGGATACGCCGTGGCGGTATCGACCGCGCCCTCGCTCACATCAAGAGCCCCGCGGGTACGTGTGGCGAGCCTCGTGCGGAGGTGCGTCACGCCTGCGACGAACGCGGCGGCCACGCCCCCGACGACTGCCACGAGTCCGGCACCGGCCCGAAGCACGAGCGCGTCACAGGCGAGGAACAGCCCCGCGCCCGTGATGGCGGTGACGACGATCGCCGCTCCCGTCTTCGCGAAATAGCCCTCGGCGAAGTGCCTGCCCATCGCGCCGGCATGGCCGCCCGGTCCCCAGATCGGCCGCGCCACCCAGTCGGGCAAAAACATCGTCAGGAGCGTGCACACGCCGACCACGGCGACGATTCCGCCGGCGGTCCGGAGCGGCAGATCGGGCAGAGCGCGGCGGCGCAGCAGCATCAGATCGAAGCCCGCAACGGCGGTGATCGCGAGCCATGCCCCGACCCCGAACCATTCATACAGGCCAGAGGCCGCGACGGAGCCGAGGAAACCGCACGCGTTCGTCGCCCGCGCATGGGGCGGAAATCCGTATGACACGGGTGGATCGGCGGGATCGAACGTCGCCAGTGCCGAAATCACAAAGAGGCAGCCGGCCAGCAGCGCCAGCGCCGTCAGGTCGCGAAAGCGATTCCGGGGAAGGATCGTCGGCTCGGGCACCGCCGGGCCGACCGCGGCGCCGCCGGCCCGCGACTCGGCAGGGAATCTCCCCGCCCCAAACCTGCCGGCCCCGAAATTCCCGGCTGCCGGGGAGGCGGCTACCGCCGGGTGGCGGGTCGCGATCGACGACGATACAGAACGATCCACAAAGCTCATCAGGGAGTCCTTTCCTGCCAAACGCCGGGCACCAAACAAACTCTACAGGCCGGTTTGCGGCGCGGCCGACGGGCCGGCGCGCCACGCACCGCCGGCCCACGCCGACGGTGACGGTCGTGCCGGATGCAGGAAATCTGCCGGCGTCGTACAGTGGCCGCCCGTCCCACGTTCGCGAGCGAGCACCCTGCCAATGCCCCATCCGCCGATGACCGACCTCTGCCTGGGCGTCATCTCCGGACTGGCCGCGGCGTTCTTCAGCGCAGTCTCCTATCTCGTGTCGCGTCACTACGGCCTGACCCAGCGGGCCCGGGGCCGGAAGGGCACGGCGTTGCGGCTGCTCGCCACATCGCACCTGCTCATGGCCGTCGTGTCCCTCCCGCTCACCTGGACCGCCTGGCCCGCGGCGGCCCCCGCCGTGTCGCGATTCGCATTGCCGCTCGCCGCTTCGATCGGGTTCTACCTGCTCGGGCAGGCATCCCTCTTCACGGCGCTCAAAAGGGTGGAGGCGTCGCGGGTGGCGCCGCTTTTGGGCCTGAAGGTCGTGATGCTGGCGGCGGTCGTGTCGTTCGTGCTGGGGGAGGTGCTCGACATGCGGCAGTGGCTGGCGGTGTCGTTGAGCATCGTGGCGGCGGCGATGCTGCAGGCAGGACGGGGTGCGGTGCCGGCACGGGCATTCGGCTTCGTGCTCTCGAGCTGCCTCAGTTTCGCGGTCTCCGACCTGTGGATCGTCCGCCTCATCGACGGTCTGCAGGCCGGGGTGGTGGCCTCCGGCGGCGTCATCAGCCGGCTGCACGCCGGCGGTCTGGCGATGACGCTGACCTACGGTCTCTGCGGAGCGATGTTCGCGCCGCTGGTGGCGGTCCTGCGGCCATCCACGCGGGCCGACTGGACGGCCGCGTCGCAGTATGCCGCGGCATGGCTTGTGTCGATGGTCGGCCTCTACTGCTGCTTCGGCCTGGTCGGCGTCGTGTTCGGCAACATCCTGCAGTCGACACGCGGCGTGATGTCGGTCGCGCTCGGCGTGGTGCTGGCCCATCTCGGCTGGCACGAACTGGAGCAGCGGGTCGAACGGGCCACGCTCCTGCGGAGAGTGGCGGCGGCCGTGCTGATGACCGCCGCGATCGCACTCTACGTCATCGATCTCTCGTAACCTGAACCGTGCGTGCCGCCAGAACGGCCGATGCTCCGTCGCTACGGCGAGGATACGCCTGAGGCTCCTGCGCATCTGCCGATTCCGGCTCGCCATAATCGGCGTCGCGTCTGCATCAGGCGACCCACATTCCCTCGCTTGCGCTTCGGGCTTGCATGAAAAACCATGCATGGACTTTTCCAGTTTTCCCAGGGAGGCACTAGACTCCCCGCACGTCACACGCCGTGCGACGATTGGTCCGACTCACACCACGAAGGGTGCCACGATGTCACGCCTGATTGCGACGCTCCTGGGTTCACTGCTGATCATGATCCTGGCCGCCGGCCAGTCGTCTGGCGCCGAGCCGACCGCGGAGAAGACCCGCACGCTCAGGCATGTCGTGCTCTTCAAGTTCAAAGACACGTCGACCAAGGCCGACGTCGCGAAGATCGTGGCGGCGTTTCAGGGCCTGCCGGCGAAAATCAAGGAGATCGCCGGGTTCGAATGGGGCACCGACGTGTCGCCCGAGGGCAAGTCGCAGGGCCTCACGCACTGCTTCCTCGTGACCTTCAAGTCGGAGGCGGACCGCGACGCCTACCTCCCGCATCCGGCCCACAAGGATTTCGTGGCGATCGTCGGCCCCCACGTCGACAAGGTCTGCGTGGTGGACTTCTGGTCGCACGACTAACGCACCGCTCAGCCGTCAGGCGAGGATGCCCTTGACCACCTTGCCGTGCACGGCCGAATACACGCGAAGCCTCGGCATCGTGCCTCGCTTCGCTTGGCGACCGCAGGTCGCTGGTGCGCAGGCCGAGCTTCCAGCTCGGCCGTCAGGCGAGGATGCCCTTGACCACCTTGCCGTGCACGTCGGTGAGCCGGTAGCGGCGGCCCTGGAACTTGTAGGTCAGCCGCTCGTGGTCGATGCCGAGCAGGTGGAGAAGCGTCGCGTGAAAATCGTGCACGTGCACGCCGTCCTTCACGACGTTGTAGCCGTATTCGCAGGTCTCACCGTAGGTCGTGCCCGGCTTGGTGCCGCCGCCCGCCATCCACGTGGTGAAACACCGCGGATGGTGGTCGCGGCCGAACTCATTGCCCGGCTTGTAGAGCCCCTGGCAGTAGTTCGTGCGGCCAAACTCGCCCCCCCAGATCACGAGCGTGTCGTCGAGCATGCCGCGGTCGGCGAGATCCGCCACGAGCGCCGCCGCCGGTTGATCGGTCTGCTTGCACTCGCTCCTGATGCCACCCTTCAACCCGCCGTGATGATCCCAGTCCTGGTGGTAGAGCTGGATAAACCGCACGCCCCGCTCGGCGAGCCGTCGTGCCAGCACGCAGTTGGCCGCGAACGTGCCGGGGTCCTTCGCATCGGGGCCGTATTGCTCCAGCACGTGCGCCGGCTCGTCGGAGAAGTCGGTCACGTCCGGCACGCTCGACTGCATGCGGAACGCCATCTCGTAGTTGGCGATCCGCGCAGTGATCTCGGCATCGGGCGTGCCCGTGAACTGGTGCTCGTGCAGCTGCCGCAGCCCGTCGAGCAGTTGCCGGCGGTTCTCCGGTGATACGCCCGCGGGGTTGTTGACGTAGAGCACCGGATCGCCTCCGGAACGGAACCGCACCGCCTGGTGCTTCGTCGGCAAAAATCCAGCGCCCCAGAGATGCGACATGAGCGGCTGGCCGCCCTTGTTCTTCGTGACGAGCACCACGAACGAAGGCAGGTCGTCGTGGGCATTGCCGAGGCCATAGTCGAGCCAGGCGCCGATGCTCGGCCGCCCAGGGATCTGCGAGCCGCTCTGCATGAAGGTCACGCCGGGGCCGTGGTTGATGCTCTCCGTGTACATCGTGCGGATGAAACAGAGCTTGTCGGCGATCTTCGCCGTGTGCGGGAGCAGTTCGGAGAGCCAGGCGCCTGAGTCGCCGTACTGGGCGAACGTGAAGGGCGACCCGACGAGCGGGATCGAGCTTTGGTTGCCCGACATCCCGGTGAGCCGCTGACCGCCGCGGACGCTGTCGGGAAGCTGTTCACCGCTCTTCTCGACGAGCAGGGGCTTGTGGTCGTAGAGGTCGAGCTGCGACGGGCCGCCCGATTGAAACAGGTAGATGACCCGCTTGGCCTTGGGCGGGAAATGAAATCCGCCCAGCACGCCGCCGGCGCCCACCTTGGCTACGCCATCGGCGGCCGTTCCCTCGGCGGCCGCGGCCCGCCCCAGCATGTCGGCCAGCGCCATGCCGCCGAGTCCCATGCCGAACGAATTGAGCCACTCGCGCCGCGTAAAATGGTGCCAGCCACCAAAACTGGGGAAGCTGGGCACCTGCGATCCCCTATCTTGCCTAAATTTGGTGGCTGGCACCATTTTTTACCTCTTCACCACACAGCCGTCGTAGTTCATCAGGGCGTTGATCACGCCGGTCGCCGCCGCCACGTCGATGGCCTGCAGAGCGGGGCTGGGTCTTGTGTCGCCGATCGACACGAGCTTCGCGGCGTCGTCAGGATGCGCGCGATACCAGTCCGACTGCTGGGCATGCATCCGTCGCAGGATTGCCATTTCCTCATCGTCAGGGCGGCGGCTCGTCAGCAGTTCGAACGCCCGGGCCAGGGCGTCGTCCGTCTGATCGCGACATTCCACCAGCAGTTTTTCGGCGAGCACCCGCGCCGCCTCCACGAATTGCGGTCCGTTCATCAGCACGAAGGCATGGAGCGGCGTGTTCGTGGCGTCACGTTTGGCCACACAGACCACCCGCTTCGGCACGTCGAAGCTCTCGAGCACCGGGGCGGGCCCGGTGCGCCGCCAGAACGTATAGAGACTGCGGCGGTAGAGCGACTCCCCCGTGCCTGCCGCGGCAGGCTTGAACGATTCAGGCAGGTCGTAGGTGTTCACCGGCGGCCCGCCGGTCTTGTCGACCAGGAGCCCGCACGATGCCAGCAGACCGTCGCGGATCATCTCCGCCGGCAGCCGGTGGCGAGGCCCGCGGGCCAGCCAGAGATTGAGCGGATCGTCGGCCATCACGTGGGCATCGGCGATGCTCCGCTGCCGATAGGTCTGGGAGAGCATGATCGACTTGATCAGCCGCTTCATGTCCCAACCGAAGCCGCCGGCGGCCACCGGATGCGAAAACTCCCACGCCAGCCCGTCGAGCAGTTCGGGATATTCGGGCCGCGTCGACTGGCTGCCGAGATCCTCGGGGCTTTTCACGAGCCCGAGGCCGAAGAGCGACTGCCAGACCCGGTTGACCGTCACCCGCGCCAGGAGCGGATGGTCGGGCTCGGTGAGCCACCGAGCCAGACCCAGCCGATTGCGAGGCTGATCGGCGGGGAAGGGGGGCAGCACCGCGGGGGTGTCGGGCTCCACCGGCTCCCCGCGCTTGTCGTAGTCGCCGCGGTTGAGCACGTACGCAGGCTTCGGCTGCGGCAGCTCCCGCATCACCATGATCTCCAGCGGCTGCTCGGCGAGATCATCGCGGGCCCGCCGCTTCTCCTCCAGGAGAGCCCGCTTCGCGACTGCCGCCTCGTCGAAGGCAGCAGCAAGATAGCCGCCGATCAACTCGCCATCCTGTTTCGCGGCCACGACTTTCTCGATCACGCCGGGCTGAAAAAGGTCGCGCACCTCCAGATGCGAGAGGCGGCGGCCGAACACGCGGAAGTCGTCGACCAGCCCCTCCTTGAAGCCGTGGTCCCGCATCCGTTCGCCGATCCGAATGTGATCACCGCCTCCGCCGGTGATCTCCCGCGTGAGATTGTCACGCACCACCTCCGTCGCCGCCGGATGCCCGTTCACGAAGATCTTCAAACCGGCGGCCTTGCTCGACCCGTCGTTCGACACGGTCACGTGCACCCACTCGCCCACCGGCAACGGCTCGGCACAACGCACCGAGATCGCATCTCCCGGCCAGAAGTGAATGAGCGACCATTGCAGGTGGCCGTCGACCACCAAGAGCTCGTAGCCGCGGCTGGCCGCGTCGGTCCAGGCCTGCGAGCGATGAAAGACCACCGCTCGCTCGAAGCGGGTCGGGGACTTGAGCCAGAGCGACACCGTGAACGGCTGGCTCCTGCGGAAGTTGCCCACGGGAGTCTGCACCGGATGGTCGCCCGTCAGCTTGACCGCGCTGCCATCATGCCCATCGACGAGGATGTTTTCCGGCGGCGACGTGGCAGCCTTGTCGTCCGCCAGCAGGCAGGCGAACGTGCCGTCCTGCCGTCGCTCGTCGAACGCGTAGCGGACCAGTTCACCGGGAATGGACGCATTCTGGGCGACAGCCAACGCCGCCGGAGGCTCGGCCTTGCCGCCGATCCAGTCGGCCACTCGGGCAACGGCATCCGCCTCGCAGCGATCCAGGTCGGCAGCCGCCTCGGCCGCGGCCTCGTCGGCCTTCGCGATCGCCGTCGTCACTTTCTCGTCGACGATCCGCAGCTTGGGGGTCGGCACGGCCGTCGTGAAATACGAATACAGCCCCGCCTCGTCGACGTCGTCGAAGAACGCGAAGAACTGATAAAACTCCTTCTGCGAGAGCGGATCGAACTTGTGGTCGTGGCAGCGGCAGCATTCGAGCGTGAGCCCGAGGAACGCCGTGCCGAACGTCGTGACGCGGTCGTTGATCGAGTTGACGCGATACTCCTCCTCGACCGACCCGCCCTCGCACTCCTGCTGGTGCAGTCGATTGAACGCCGTGGCCAGGATCTGCTCGTCGGTGGCATGTGGCAGGAGATCGCCGGCGATCTGCCAGGTGGTGAACTGGTCCCAGGGCAGGTTCTTGTTGAAGGCGGAGATCACCCAGTCGCGCCACGGCCACATGGCCCGTTCACGGTCGACCTGGAAGCCGTAGCTGTCGGAATAGCGGGCGAGGTCCATCCAATCGGCCGCCATTCGCTCGCCATACCGCGGGCTCGCAAGCAGCCGGTCGAGCAGCTTCTCGTAGGCATCGGGGGACGTGTCGGCGACGAAGGCGGCGACCTCGGCGGGCGTGGGCGGCAGGCCGGTGATGTCGAACGTGGCCCGACGGATGAGCGTGGTCTTGTCGGCCTCCGGCTGCGGCTTGATACCTCGTTTCTCGAGCTTTACCCGCACGACCCTGTCGATCGCGTGCGCCGGCTCGGGCTCGTTGCCCGTCGCGGCAACTTCGGGAATCTCCGGCTTCGCCACCGGCACGAACGCCCAGTGCGGCTCGTACGGGGCTCCCTGCGCGATCCATCGTTTGAGGAGATCCACCTGTTCGTCGGTGAGCCTGCCAATCTTGGCCTCGGGCGGCGGCATCACCGCATCGGCATCGGTGGAGACGATCCGCGCGACCAGTTCACTGGCATCGACACTCTCCGGCACGATCGCCCTGGCGCCGCTGTCGAGTTCGCTGGTGGCCTGCTCGGCCACGTCGAGCCGCAGGCCGGCCTGCCGGTTTGCGTTGTCGGGCCCGTGGCAGGCGAAACAGTTGTCGGAGAGGATCGGCCGGATGTCGCGATTGAACGAGATCCGGCTGGGTGACGCCTGATTCGGCTGGTCTGCCGAGTTCGCTGTCGGCGCCGCGACGGCCGCGGACAGACACACGACGACCAGTGCCACAGCCGTGTGCACTGCGGCGTGAAGCCGTGCAAAGCAACCCATACGCCACCGCGTTCCTGAAGGGTTACCGCGTCGCCGACTCGAAGGAATCGTTCGAGTCGCGGACCGCCTGACGAGGCTTCGGAACCACGGGCGGTCGATCGGCGGGACGGCAGCCGACACGAGCCGGCTCCCGCTCTCCTTACTATAGCCAGCCCCCAGCGTCGTGGCGATACTCCTTCCCTAGAGCCTCCGGCGGCGTTTCTGATGGGCGGCAAGATCACGGCCCGCGAGGATGCCGGTGAGGAACAGCGACACGAGCGACACCGACGACGACGACCGCCCGAGACGGGCTGTTCCGCCTCCGCGAGAGTCTGCACGGTCTTCGTCTGAAAAAGGCTCAGTTCAACCGCCGCGGCGCCGGCATCCGGCCTTTCCCTCTCGGCCTGCGGCCTCGTTTCCCACCGTAGCACGGCTGCTGTTTTGATCCCATGAACAGCCATCCCTCCCCAAGCCGCAGCCACCGGGCAAAGCCCGCGACGCGGTGGGCGGGCGGTCCTGCGGCAGGCGACTGTGCGTTGCCTCCGCTCTTCGGTATGTTCTCGCCCAGGCGGACGTCGGCGACGGTATGCCACGCCCGGTGGAAACCAACTGCTGATACGAAAGGACCTTGCATCCATGGTGCGTTCCGTGTGGTTGATGGCGGGCTTCCTGACCGCCGTGCTGTGGTGTCACGAAACCCTCGCCCAGGCGACGGCGGAGCCGGCGACAGCCGCTGCCCTCGCAGCCCCGGCTGCAGGCCCCGGCTCTGCGGCCCACCTTGCGGGCACCTACGACACCGGCTCCATCGCCTGGATGCTCGTCAGCACCGCCCTCGTGTTCTTCATGATGCCCGGGTTGGCACTGTTTTACGGGGGCATGGTGCGGGCGAAGAACGTCCTCAACATGTTCATGCTGGTGATGATCTGTGTGCCGCTGATCGCGGTGGAATGGGTGGCGTATGGCTACAACATGGCCTTTGCCGTGCCCTCGGCCATCGCGGTCGACGCGGGCAAGGGCCCCGACGGCAAAGACCTGCCGAAGCACAGCTATCTGGGCTGGGATCCGGGGCTCGTGTTCATGAAGTCCTTCGCGGAGATCGGCGTCGATGGACCGAATGCCTACGAGCGGATCGTCACGACGGGCGACACCGTCGAGGCGGCGCCGAACGGCGTGCCGGAACTGATGTTTGCCATGTTCCAGATGATGTTCGCGATCATCACGCCGGCCCTCATCGTGGGCGCCATCGCCGAGCGCGTGAAGTTCTCCGCCTGGTGCCTCTTCACGCTGCTGTGGGCGACGATCGTCTACAACCCCGTCTGCCACTGGGTCTGGAACGTCAACGGCTGGCTCTTCCAGAAGGGCGTGCTCGACTTCGCGGGTGGCACGGTGGTGCACGTGCTCGCGGGCGTCTCGGCGCTGGCCCTCCTGCTGATCCTGCCGAAGCGGCACGGCTATCCCAGCGCCCAGTTCGTGCCGCACAGCGTCGGCTGGACGCTCATCGGAGCGGCCCTGCTGATGGTGGGCTGGTTCGGATTCAACGCGGGCTCCGCGATCGCCGTCGGCAAGGATTATCTTCCCGTCGCAGGTGCGGTCGCGGTGCTCGCCTTCGCCACGACCGCCCTGGCGGGCAGTGCGGCGGCCGGCGCCTGGGCCTTTGCCGAGTGGTTTCGATTCGGCAAGCCGACAGCCCTCGGCCTGGCCTCCGGGATGGTGGCCGGACTCGTGACGATCACGCCGTGTGCCGGCCATGTCAGCCCGCTCAGCGCGCTGATCATCGGCATCCTTGGCGGGATCGTCTGCTTCCTCGCGGTGCAGATGAAGTCGACCATCGGCTACGACGACTCGCTCGACGTCGTCGGCGTTCACGGCGTCGGCGGCGCCCTCGGGGCGCTGCTCGTGGGCATCTTCTCGATGCGCCCCGTGATGGGAGGGTTCGATCAGCTGATGATCCAACTGCAGGGCCTGCTCTGGGCAGGCGGCTACGCCTTCATCTGCACGCTGATCCTCGGCCTGCTCATCGACAAGACGATCGGGTTCACGGTCGGCCGGAATGCCGAGGCCCAGGGGCTCGACATCGTCGAACACGGCGAATCGGCCTACCACCTCGCCTGAGGTGCGGCACCTGCTGGCCGCCACGGCACAGCGGCCTGTTGACGCCCGAAGAAGCCCCGACGGCCTGGGTGTGGATCCGCAATCACACACCCAGGCCGGGGCATTCTTGCGACGAAGTGACTACCGCCGGAGGTCGATCACGCCGACTGCGAGCCGGCCGTCGGTGAAATAGGGATCGCCACCGCCGTTGCGGCCCTCGCGGTTCCGGTGAAATCGATCCACCCAGTAGTAGCCGTCGAGCACCCCCGAACGGGCCGCGTCGCTCACGAGCTTGTTCCGCTCCCTGTCGATCTCGGGGCCGATCTTGTGCGTGATGCCGCCCGTGGTCCGGCTCAGTTCGACCCGTTCGTCAAACGTCGCCGCCCCCAGCCAGAGCGGCTCGCCATGCCGGTCCACCTCGTGCGAACACCAAAACCGTACGTGGTGCCGCTGCTTCGGGCTGTCGCCCACGGGCTGCTCGAACGCCGCATCCTGCTTGCGGCCCCAGACGTAGAGATCGCTCACCGGAGCGTGGGCATAGGGCTTGTGCAGCACGACATCGGCCGCGATGCGCACCGACGTTTTGAGCGTGATCGGATCGGCCGCATACCAGCCCGCGGCGGCGAACATCCGATGGAGTTCCTGTTCCGTGCCGACGAAGGCCACGTTGATGGCATCGCCCTGATTGCCCTGAGCCGTGGTGGTGTGCCTCGGCGACCGTGCAAGTGCGGGGTGGCCGTCGATGGTCTCAGGTGGCGTCTGTCCCGGCGGCTCGGCATCCACGACGGATACACCGGCGATGAGAATGAGGCACGCCACGAACACGGCGGCAGTTCCGAAGACGTCACGCGGCAGAAGCATGTCGGTCTCCATCCAGAATGAACTCGAGTCGCGGCCTGCCCTTCGAAAGCCCGGAGCGGAAGCGGCGGGACCAGGATGATCTGGCTCGTTGAAAGCCAGCAAACGGGGACTGTAGAGAAAGCCCGCCGCGAGCCTCAAGGCCATTCTGACGCCCCGATCACGCCGTCGTCCCGGCCAGTTCCGTGACGATACCCGTGCTGTCGCCGTGCGAATCGACGTCTAGCCCCGAGCCCTTGAGCAGGGTGAGCCAGACGTTGCAGAGTGGCGTGCCCTTCGGTATCGCGATGTGCTGGCTGAGCGTGATGCCCGCCCCGCCACCCGCCGACGCCGCCCCCAACTTGGTAGCAGCCGGGTGGCTAGCCATGCAGGGCCGGTATCTGGGCATGCCCAGATACCGGCCGCGCGAATTCCGACGGCGTGCGGGACCGAAACGAGCCCATCAGCCCGCGCCCTGAAAATTCGGCCGCAGGCGGTAGCTGCCCGAATCATGTCGTTTGAGGATGCCGACGAGTTGCCCCGTGGCGTCGAGGGCGGCGACTGCGGGCGGCGTGCCTGCATGGACCTGCACGAGCCCGCCGCGGATGGCGTTGGCCAGCACGCCGTCTGCGAGCACGGTGCTCGGCAGATGCGCGATCGCAGCCGCGGCAGGCAACAGGCCCGCCCGGGCCGTGTCGGGCGTGATCGCATCGAGCGAGATGCTCGCCTCGCAAGAAAACGGCCCGACGGCCGTCCGCACGAGCGACTCCATCACGGCCTTCGTACCGAGGCTCTCGGCGAGGTCGCGGCCAAGCGCCCGCACGAACGTGCCCGACGAGCACTCGATCTCGACGGCCAGCCGCGGCCACTCGTAGCTCGTGATCTCGAGCCGCTCGATCCTCACGGGCTTCGACTCGAGCACCACCGGCCGGCCCTTCCGCGCAAGCCGGTAGGCCCGCTTGCCGTCGACGTGCACCGCGGAATAGTCGCAGGGCCGCTGCAGGATGTCGCCGCGGAAGGCCTCGGCCGCCGCTTCGAGCTCGGCCGCCGAAGGCCGCATCGGATCGGCCTCCTCCTCGATCGGCGTCTCGAAATCGTCCGACGGGCTCGAGCGGCCGAGCAGAAACGTGGCGGCATAGTGCTTCGGGAGGTCGTGCAGGTAGTCGACGAGCTTCGTCGCGTGGCCCACGCAGACGACGACCACGCCGCTGGCGAGCGGATCGAGCGTGCCGGCGTGGCCGACCGACTTCATGGCCAGCGCCCGCGCCACCACGTCGACCACGTGGCGAGACGACACGCCGACCGGCTTGTCAACCGGGATCACACCCGTGAATGGGAAACGCATACAACTCCGCGATCTCTTCAGGGCTTCGCCCGGCAACCCGCAGCCGCTCGCGCAGCCGCACGGGATCGTCAACGGCATCCGCCACGAGTCTGTCGAACTTGAGGGCCACGACCGCCGCCGTGCGGGCCGCATCCGACCGGGCGTGTCCGAGCGGATACCGCACGAGCCCGCCGTCGAGCAGGCCCAGCGACTCGTGTTCGATCGCGACGCTCGTCGGGATGCCGTCGGGATAGAGGGCGTCGTATTCGCCGCCGCCGTGCTCGATGACGATGCGGTCGATCAGCCCGCGGATTTCGGTGTCGGCGATCGCCTCGTCCGCATAATCCTCCGGCAGCAGCATCAGCGATTCCCAGCCGGCGGCCTGACCGGCGACGGTTGCAGCTCGCGCCTTGAGCAGCGTCTTCGCGAGAATGTACGGCAGGGAATGATCGGCCGACTGCCGGGTGGTGGGAGTCCGTTTGGCAGGATCGGCGATGATCGAATAGGCGGGCTCGTAGATCTTCACGCGGATCGCACGGATGCGGCCGAGGTCGCGGGCAAGCTCGGGCCGGGCGGCGCAGGCATCGACGATCGCCTGCAGGGCGCCGGCCGACTGATGCTCGTAGAGCCCCAGTTTGAAGTGCATGGCATGGATCGCGAAGGCGTCGCCGCTGACGCCAAGCTCCAGGTCGAAGGGGCTTTCGCCTCCGGGGCAGGGTTCGTTGAGCCGGTAGATCGCCAGCGGATTGCGAAACACGTCGCGCGGACCGAGGAAGCCGGCGAGCGCCCGCCGGCCGCACATGACGGCCACCTCCGCCGAGAGCGCGGCCGAGGCTCCCTTGCTGTCGGAGAGCTGATGGCCGGCGCGGATGGCCCGAAAGGGCACGTAGTGGGCGACCACCATGCCGATCGCGGAT
>JBILWX010000223.1:0-4016 GCA_044369655.1 Pirellulales bacterium | reverse complement strand
CGGAGGGCCGGGTTCGCACCAGCGGGCGGAGGCCCGCCAAGGCAAGGTCGGCACGATGCCGAGCCTTGCCGTGAAACCGCCAGCCCCTCACGGATTCATCACAGCACCAGACCGCTGGCTCTGCAACCTCACTGGGGAGCTGGGATCGGCGGAAGGTCGCGGAGCATTAGGATTTTTCGACCTTCTGAGGAATGCACTGCCGCAGGTCGTGGAAGGAGAAAAAGCCGTAGCGACGAGACCTCCGCCGGCCCGGCGGCGCGTCGCCACGAGACGCTGGCTCCGCGCGCGCCGTCCAACCTACTCGTTGACGTACGTCTCGAGGAAGCGGGCGAGACGGTGGAAGTCGCTGCCGCGTTCGACGTAGCGAACGACCGTCACGAGCGTGTTCGGATCGACCAGCTCCTCGAACGGGACGTAGTTCAAGTCGAGCTGCCCCGACACGCTCACCATCACGCCGTTCAATCCCCGCTCGGCGAGGGCCCGGTAGGCGCCCACGCCCAGCTGGCTGCCGAGCATCACGTCGAAGGCGTGCGGCTTGGCGCAGCGGGCCTCGTAGCCCAGTTGCAGGCCGACGACCTTCCGTGAACGACCGGTCTGCCGCTTGAACTCATCGGCGACGAGCTTCGAGAACATGCGGCCCAACTGCACCTGGGCGATCGAGATGTGGCCGTGCTCGTCGCGGGGAATGCCCTCCAGTTGCTTGCTCGGCAGGTATTCCGCCAGCCCCTCGGCCAGCACGATCACCCCGTACTGCTTGCCTTCCTCCTCCTCGCGGACCCGCATCGTCTTCACGATCCGGCCCACCACCTCCTCGATGTTCATCACCGGCTTGATCTTCGTCTGGCCCGCCGAGTCGGTGATCGTCTCCTCGCTGCGGTACTTGCCGTGGATGTCCTCGACGCTGATCACGAGGCTCGCCTCGCCCGAGATCGCGGCGCCATACGAGAGCCAGCCGGCGCTGCGGCCCATCGTCTCGCACAGGTAGTAGCAGCGGCCCGCATCCGCGTCGTAGAGGAGGTTGCGGATCTCGCCGCCGAGCGTGTCGACCGCCGTGAAATAGCCGAACGTGAAATCGATTCCCATGTAATCGTTGTCGATCGTCTTGGGCAGGTGCACGACCGGAATCCGCTTGCTGCCCGCGGGCAGGCGGTCCTGGTACATCTTGAATTTGTTGGCTGTCTTGAGCGTGTCGTCGCCGCCGATCGAGATCAGGGCCTCGACGCCCAGTGACAGGAGTCCCTCGTAGACGTTCTTGAGGGGACCGACCCGCTGGGCATCGTCGAAATGGGCGGGGGACGACACGTGCTTGCCTGGATTCGTCCGCGCCGTGCCGAGCATGATGCCCTGGCCGGAGCGGGTCCGCTTGAGGAACTCGGGCGTGACGATCACGTAGTCGCGGCCCTGGACGAGCGGCCTGTCGGCGGAGTAGTCGGCCAGCGACGAGTAGCCGTGCTTCATGCCGACCACCTCGGTGCCGTTCCGCATGAACGACGTCGCGGCCGTCGAGATCACCGCATTGGCCCCCGGCGCCGGACCGCCGGCGAACAGGATGGCCACGCGGCGAAACTGGTGATCCCCCTTCGGCGGACGCGACAACGACTCACTCATGGCTTTCTCTCCTGATGGCAAACGGTCTGAAGGCGTGGTGGAAAACGGTCATGGTCGGGCGGCAGGGCGTCACGGTCTTGAAGCGGCGGGGATCGCATCCGCGGCAGGCCAGGATCGGCCGCGGCGAGCGGGCCGGCGGAAGCGGGCTCATCCGGCCAGCATCCGCTCCACGAAGGTCGTGTCGATCTGGGCCTCGTGGAACGCGGTGTTGGCCAGCACTTCGAGGTGCAACGGCACCGTCGTCTTGATGCCCTCGACCCTTAGTTCCTTCAGGGCGCGGATCATCGTCTTGATCGCCTCCTGCCGCGTCGGCTGATGCACGATCAGCTTGCCGACGAGCGAATCATAATGAGGCGGCACGCTGTAGCCGGCGGTGGCATGGGAATCGAACCGCACGCCGAAGCCGCCGGGGGCGATGATCCGCTCGATCCGGCCCGGGCAGGGACGGAAGTTGTGGGCGGGATCCTCGGCGTTGATGCGGCACTCGATCGCATGGCCGCGGGCCACGATGTCTTTCTGCGTGAGCCCGAGTTTCTCGCCGGCCGCCACGCGGATCTGCGCCTTGACCAGGTCGATGCCCGTCACCATCTCGCTCACCGGGTGCTCCACCTGGATCCGCGCGTTGACCTCGATGAAGTAGAAGTTGTCCTGCTGGTCGACGATGAACTCGACGGTGCCGGCAGAGTAGTAGCCGGCAGCCTTCGCCAGACGGACTGCCGCTTCACACATCTTTTTCCTGGTTTCCTGCGGCAGACGCGGGGAGGGGCTCTCCTCGATCAACTTCTGGTGCCGCCGCTGCGTCGAGCAGTCGCGTTCCCAGAGATGCAGGATCGTGCCGTGCTGGTCGCCCAGGATCTGGATTTCCACGTGCCGCGGCCGTTCGATGTAGCGTTCGATGTAGATGCCGGGATTGCCGAAGGCCGCCTGGGCCTCGGCCGAAGCCTGCTGCCAGGCGCTTGCCAGAGCCAGCTCATTGGCCGCAACCCGCATTCCCTTGCCGCCGCCGCCGGCGGTGGCCTTGAGCAGCACGGGATAGCCGACGTCCCTGGCGACCTTCACCGCCTCCTGCTCGTTCGATATCAGACCGTCGCTGCCCGGCACGGTCGGCACGCCTGCCTCCCGGGCCAACGCCCGGGCGGAATTCTTGTCGCCTACCCGTTCCATCGCTTCGGGCGTCGGTCCGATGAAGCCGATGTTGCAGGAGCGGCAGACCTCCGCGAAGTGGGAGTTCTCCGACAGGAATCCGTAGCCGGGATGGATGGCCTGCACGTTGCCGATCTCGGCGGCGCTGATCACCCGGTCGATCCGCAGGTAGCTGTCGGCCGCCCGTGCAGGTCCCACGCAGATCGCCTCGTCGGCCAATTCCAGGTAGGGCGCCCCGCGATCGGCCTCGCTGAAGATGGCGACCGTCTCCACGTCCAGTTCACGGCAGGCGCGAATCACCCGCAGCGCGATCTCGCCTCGATTGGCTATCAGAATCCGTTTGAACATAGGCTCCCGCCAGACGATCGGGCCAGCGACGAATGGAATCGACCGCGGGGCAGGGTGGGCCTCGCGATCACAACACTCCGGGACGGTTCACGCCTCGGGATCGACCTTGATGAGCGGCTGGCCGAACTCGACCGGCGCGCCGTTTTCCACGAGGATCGCCACCACCTGGCCGGAGACGCCGGCGGGAATCTCGTTGAAGACCTTCATGGCCTCGACGATGCAGACCGTCTTCTCCGGGCCGATCCGGTCGCCGACCTTCACGAACGGGGCGGAATCCGGGCCGGAGGCCTTGTAGAACGTGCCCACCATCGGGCTCTTGATCACCAGCATCCGGGCATCGGCGGCCGGCTCGCGGGCGGGGGCATCGGCTGCCGCCGGTGCGGCTGCCGCCCTGGCCACCGGCGCCGCCATGGTGGTGATGACTTCGCCACCCCGCTTGATCCGCACGCGATGATCCGCCTGCTTGAGGTCGATTTCCGACAGATCGTGCTCCTTCATGAGCTCGATCAAGCGGCGGACCTTCTTCACGTTGAACAGATCACCCGGGTTTTCTGCGGCACTCATGAGGGGGCACCCATCTCCTTGGGATCCAAACTGCTATCCTGTGATTTGCCGGCGAAGGTAGCCCCTTTCGCTCGTTTCAGTCAAGGTAAACAGCCGGCCCCGCAGAATTCGCCCCCTCGGATACCGCCCGAGGTCGTAGCCGGCCGCCAGCCGCTTCACCGATCGGAAAACCCAGGAACGCGCCGCCGATGCCGCCAGCCGACCTGCCGAGCCTGTCCAGCCGCCAACGCGACACGAGCAAGCACGACTACGGCCGCGTGGTCATCGTGGGGGGGGCCGCGGGCATGGCGGGAGCTCCGGCGCTGGCCGCCATGGCAGCGCTCAAGAGCGGGGCGGGCCTGGTCGAGGCTCTG
>JBILWX010000026.1:0-35653 GCA_044369655.1 Pirellulales bacterium | reverse complement strand
TACACGTCCGGGGCCAGCGCCGGTTCGAAGTATGCCGTCATCAGTAATGGCGGCGACAGCAGCAACCGTCCGATCACGTATGTGAGTTGGTTTGACGCGGCGAGGTTTTCCAACTGGATGACGAACGGCCAAGGCAGCGGCAGCACGGAGACGGGGGCATACACGCTTAATGGTGCGACGACCGGGAACGCCGTCGCAGCGAACCCGGGCGCGGCGTTCCGCCTGCCGACAAATGACGAGTGGTACAAGGCTGCGTATTTCTCGCCGAACTACGGCGGACCTAGCGTGCCGGGCTACTACGACTACGCGACGCAGAGCGACTCACCCCCGGGCAACATTGTCGTGAGCGGGACCAATCAGGCGAACTACGCCCCCGGTGGCGTGTATTCCGTGACGCAGAGTAGTTATAACTCCAACCAGAACTACCTGACGGACGTGGGCGCATTCTCTAGCAGCGGGAGTTTCTACGGCACGTTCGACCAGAGCGGCAACGTGTATCAGTGGAACGATCTCGATGGGCTCGCATCTTCCGGCTCGTCTCGCGGGCTGCGGGGCGGCAATTGGTACAGCTTCGATCCGTTCTTCTTGTCGTCCTCCAACAGGTTCTCGAGCGACCCGTCGGACGAGCTCAACTTCCTCGGTTTTCGTCTCGCAAGTCCGGTCAGCGGCCCCTCCGCCGTCCCCGAAATCGACCCGAATAGCCTCGGGAGCGTTCTGGGCCTCGTCTTGGGGTCGCTTGGGCTGCTTGAGCGTCGTCGGCTGAAAGCGGCCTGACACGCGGAGAGATTCACGGTCACAGATTCACAACCGGGCTGGGCATCGCAAGGTGCCCGGTCCGTTGTCTTTTTAGTGCCCGTAGGGAACCAATCACAGAGCCTCCAACTGGCCACCAAAATCCCCAATGGCCCTCTCCAACTCCTCGTCCGTCATGGCCCCATAGTCGGGCCTGTTCTGCTCACAATACTGGGTGAGCCTGAGGATGGCCTCCAGATGACGGAAGGCGGCATAGCCTCCCCGGCCTAGGTCTTGGTCAAGGGATCGGCCCCAAGCCTCCGCTATCCCCTTCAGGCCTCCGAATCGCTCCACCATCTCCCGGCATAGGGCTTTGACCTGTAGGTCTGACCTTTGGTTCTTCACCTTGGTGAGAGCCTTGGCCAACTCCCTACGGGTCATCTTCTGGCGGTGAGCAGCCCGCCTCTCCCGCTCTACCCGATTGTGGCAATCCCGGCACTGGCTTAACCGAAGTGGTTGGTTTCGGTAACGCAACCGGAAGTCTTCCACCGGCTTCCGATCGAGGCAGTGGTTACAGATGCGGTGTTGGGAATTGGTGTCGGTCACAGGGTAGGTCATTTGCTCCTCGCCGGGGGTGGAGTAAAGGGTTTTCTAGGGCCGCTGGTCAGGTGCACAAAGTGACCAATTGCTTGACCTTACCGTTAGTTTATGGGAACGCTGTGCCATGTAGTTGAACCACCCCTAATCGCACGGCTACCGCAGGGTAAACAAATGACGAACACGCTGTCTGATTTTTCGGATGTCGCATGGGAAGCGGTACACAACATTGGATTCTTAGAGGCCGTGGTGAAGGCCGACGAAATCACAGCCACTCCAGCACAGTCTGTTGACGAGGCGAGGGGGCTGTTCCGACTACCCAGATCACTCGTCGATGACGTTATCGATTTCACGGAGAATTACGCTGCCGTATGCCTGAGCACACGAAGAGAACTCCCATCAATGCCAATTCCTGATCCTTGGGAGGCGAGGCGGCACGATTTCACTGCCGCAAGCATACGAGACTGCATCGGCAACATTGCTCGTATCGCAGAACGCAAATGGAGCTTTGATCGGCAAACAGCAATGGCCGGTTACCGTGCAGCCACATCGGAACTTCTGGGAGATTTAGCCCGAAGGTGGGAAGCTGGTAAGCGGGCGTACTATCAGGCCGTGCAGGGCGACACTACCACCATCCAGTCCTGCAATAAGAAGCCCGAAACACGCAGACCACAAGGAGTGGAAAAGCGGCGAGGCAGTCGAGGCAAAACAACGGACGAGCGACTGGAGGAGCTTGCCAACAGTAAGGAAGGGCTTCGGAAAGCTTTTGCGCACCCAACCATCGATGGGGTTGCCGCCCTTATCGACCGTAGCCACGGAGCCGTCGCAGGCTCTCCAGTATGGAAGAAAAAGATTCAGCCCCATTTAGAGGCACTGAAGACGATGGCCGCTGCTACCCGACGTGCACAAGACGATGAGCGGCATCACCGAAAATCTGACCGCCGTCGAAAATGACTTTCTGGGCCTGACAGGCCGCGAAAATCTGACTAACCGCAGGTCAACCAAACCGCTGTTTTCCACGAATAAAACTGCGATTGCAAGCAAACCGATAGACAACCGAGGCCTGTTTTCTGACTGACTCTCCGGAGGGTAGCGGCTTGGCACTGTGCCGGGCCGAAATCCTTCAGGAGAAGTCGGATGAACAAGCGTGACAAAGGGCTGACAGATGGCAGCCTTGCGGTGCCGGGTACGGTCTATGCAGATGCGGTCTATAGGGCTGATGAACTGAAAGCCCGGATGGGGTGGCGAGATGCTGCTTTCCGGGCTGCCTGCCGTCGTGGCCTAAAAACCCATCGGGTCGGCAAGCGGGTCTACATCGCTGGGGCCGATGCCATTGCCTTCGTGACGGGAACGGGGGTGAGCCGATGATAGCGTTCCACCCAAACCACCGACCGCAGCCTTTGCAACTCCAGAAAGGTACGTTGTGCGGAATGGCGCAGGATACTGCCAGTTGGACTGCAAAGGTTCGTGGCCAGATTGCAAAGGTGGCTTTGCATGACAGCGAAGGCGACTGTGCCGAGGTGCAAAAGAACCTTGGCGAGAGCGTGATGGTTGTTTTGCAGTTCGGCACAACCGGGTCAGTCTCTTCTATGAGTGTGTTCGGAGGTCTTCTCAAAGAGTGTCATCAAGAAGTCTCATCAAGTAAGTCTCCTTGTCTTCCTGTTGAGGAGGGCAACCGATGAAAATCGACCGCTTCGATGATGGCTTTGACGAGACCGATGACCGGGGAGAGCGGTGGGCATCAGCCGAGACTGGATCTGCCCCGGAGCCGGACTTCGGCTATGGCGATGACCCGGAGCCAGCCCCGGACTTCGGCCCTGAGGATTGGGATGATACGGAACCGGAGCCTGCCCCAGATCAGCTTTGGCCGAGGACAGGAGATGACTTCGACGGAGACCCGCCAGTCTCGCCACCCCCGGCCCCGGAAGCGGCCTGTGAGCCCGTAGGAGGCCTTCAGACGGGCGAGCAGGGGCAGGTTAAAGCGAGACGGCAGAAGGCCAACAACCCATTCATAAAGGGGCCGCTGTGCCGGGAATGGTTTCTTCAGGCAGCGAGGCTCCCGAAGTCCGCGATCAAGGTCGGCCTCGCCCTCTGGTTTAAGGCAGGCGTGGAGAAAGATGACTTCATCAGAGGAGGGCGAGCAGAGAGTTTGCCAATCAGAGTCGATCGGGGACTGAAGCGGCGGTTCGAGATCAGCCCCCCGCAATTGAGCCGGGGACTTCATGCCCTCCTAAGAGCAGGGTTGATCCGAATCGTAAAAGGCGGCGCAGGTCGCTGTCCGGTGGTGGTCGTCGTAAACCTCCAGATTCCGCTACCGGTCGGCAGGAAGAGCAGCACCTAAAGGTTGCGCGAGCAGGTAATCGCGCTATGATCGAAGCACAATCACACAACGACTGACAGGAGTATTCCCATGAGCTATGCGGTGAAGGTGTATGTGGTGAGGGTCGGCGACCGTCCCAACTTCTTTCTGGAGTGGAAAGACCCGATCACGCAGCGGTCGCGCCGAAAGGTGACCGACGTGAAGGCATCAGGCCTCGCCAAGGAGAAGAAGGCTGCGGAGCGATTGGCCGCAGAGCTGGAGCTGCAACTGAACAGCGGAGTGGCTGCCCTGCCATCGAAATACCAATGGGCAGAGTTCCGGCAGCGATACGAGTCGGAAGTCATGCCGGGGTTGGCGAAGCAGACCACCGTGAAGGTGCAGGTGGTGTTGGACAGGGTGGAAGGCATCCTGAATCCCAAGCGGCTGTTGGACATGACGGAAGCCCGACTGTCCCACTTCGTCGCTGAGTTACGGCGCAGTGGCGTGGCCGAAACGACCATCAAGGGGTACCTCGCCCACCTCAAGGCCGCCCTGAACTGGGCAGTCAGGCAGAAGTTGCTGGTGATCATGCCCAGCTTCCCGAGGATTCAGCGGGCCAAGCGGGGCGGCGGCACCCCGATGAAGGGCAGGCCGATCACACAGGAAGAGTTTGAGCGAATGCTTGTCGCTGTTCCCAATGTGGTCAGCCGCGTCAAGGTTCCCGAGTGGCGGCATTACCTCGTCGGTCTTTGGTGGAGCGGGCTGCGGCTGGAGGAGTCGCTTGACCTGTGGTGGGATCGTCCGGAAAAGATTCAGCCCATGTTCCCCAAGGATGGCCAGCCGCTCTTCCAGATTCCCGGCGAACTGGAGAAGGGTCACACCGACCGACTCCTCCCGATGGCGCCCGAGTTCGCGCTGCTCTTGGAGCCGACACCAGAGACCGACCGCACCGGCCCCGTCTTCACGCTGAATGGGCGGCAGGGTCGCCTAGGCAGCAATCAGGTGTCCAAGATCATGTCGAAGATCGGTAAGGCTGCGGGCGTGAAGGTCTACACCAACCCCAAAGACTCTGCCAAAGTGAAGTTTGCATCGGCTCATGATCTACGGCGGGCGTTTGGCGCCAGATGGGCTGCCCGCGTTATGCCCGCCCAACTCATGGAGTTGATGCGGCATGAGTCGATTGAAACGACGCTGCGTTTCTATGTGGGCACCAATGCCCAGCGGACGAACGACGTGATCTGGGATGCGTACCGCCGGGATCCGCGGCGGTTTTCGGAGCAGTCTTCTGACTTTTCTTCTGACTTGGCCACTTCCGGGGGTGTTGATACCGCCCCCTCAGAGAAGCCATCTGCACAGGGAAACACGGATCACAAGCGAAGTAGGCCCGGTGTGATTCGAACACACGACCAAGGGATTATGAGTCCCCTGCTCTCACCGCTGAGCTACGGGCCCGCAGAACAGCGATTGTAGTTGCTTTCAGCAATCGTGGTCAGGCCTCTTCCCCGACCGCCCCCCGGCCCACGTCCTCCACCTGCGACAGACCGTCGACCGTGAACCACCTGGTGAACAATTCAAAATCGGCGGTATCCGGCCAATCCTGCTCGTCGGGCTGCCACGCCCGCAGTTCCCGGCGAAAGATCTCCTCGAAGATGTCCTCGACCACCTCCTCCACCTCCTCGGCATACTGGCAGGCGGGGATGAGATAGACGACCCGGTCGGCGATCGGCTTACGTTCGCCGATCGTCTCGTCGCTGATCCCGGTCGTTTTCAGCCACCCATAGAACGCCGGTTCGTGACCGATCACCACGGCACTGCGATTGAGCATGGGTTCCTGCCAGTTCGAGAGTCGAATGGCGTGCTGCCCAGATGTCACTCCGCCGCCTGTCCTGCCCGCGGAACCATGTGAACGCCAGTGCTGATCACCGGCCCTGCCATGCTAGGTGCGACACGAAACCGCTGGGAGGAAGCGTCGCGACACCCGGCGAGACGACATGGACACTCGCGGCAGACCGCTGCGACCTGTTCAGCACGCTACGCTCCCCGCATAATCCGCTGCTCGTGCCGCCTGTGGGCCCCCGGTTGCCCAATTCCCGTGAGACGCGTCCGTGCATGAAGTCGACCTCATTCTCACGCTCACCGGCGGTCTCACCGCGGCGCTCGTGCTCGGCTACATCACGCAGCAGCTGAAGCTCTCCCCCATCGTCGGCTATCTCCTGGCCGGGATCGCCGTCGGCCCGCACACGCCCTGGTTCGAGGCCGACCACGCGCTCGCCCAGCAACTCGCCGAAGTGGGCGTCATCCTGCTCATGTTTGGCGTGGGCCTGAACTTTCACGTCCGCGAGCTGCTGGCGGTGCGGGGCGTGGCGCTACCGGGCGCGCTCCTGGCCGCCAGCGTGGCCACGCTGCTTGGCATGGCCGCCGCGCGGCTCGCCGGCCATGGCTGGGCCACGGGCATCGTGTTCGGTGGCGCGATTTCCGTCGCCAGCACGGTCGTGCTCATCCGCGTTCTCTCCGACAACCGCGACCTGCACACCCGGGCGGGCCACATCGCCGTGGGCTGGGTGGTCGTGGAGGATCTGCTCACCGTGACGGCGCTCGTCGTCCTGCCGGCCATGCTGGGAGAAGAGCAGCAGGGGGTGCGGGGCGTGGCCGTGGCGCTGGCAACAGCGGCATTCAAAATCGCGGCCCTCGTGGCCGTCGTCTTCCTGGCGGGCGGACGCATCATTCCCTGGCTCATGGAGCGGATCGCCGCGACACGGTCGCGGGAGCTCTTCACGCTCGCCGTGCTCTCGATCGCACTGGGCATCGCCGTCGGTTCCGCCAAGCTCTTTGGCGTCTCCATGGCCCTGGGGGCATTTCTCGCGGGCACGATCGTCGGCCGCAGCGACTTCGGACTTCGCGCCGCCTCGGAGGCCCTGCCGATGCGGGATGCGTTCGCGGTGCTCTTCTTCGTCTCGGTGGGGATGCTTTTCGATCCCTCCGCACTGCTCGATGCCCCCTGGCTCCTGCTGGCGACGCTGGCGATCGTGCTCGTTGCCAAGCCCCTCACGGTCTGGGCCAGCGTGCTGCTCTTGGGTTGCTCGCAGCAGGTCGCCGTGTCGGTCGCCATTTCCCTGGCCCAGATCGGCGAGTTTTCCTTCATCCTCGCCGCCCTCGGCCGGCAACTCGGCGTGTTGCCCGACGAGGCGGTCAACACGCTCGTCGCCGCCGCCATCGCTTCGATCACGCTCAACCCCCTGCTCTACCGGCTGATCGGGCCCATCGAACGTCTGCTCGCCTCGTGGTCACGGGCTGCCGCCACCGTGGATGACGACGACGCGGTCGAGGAAGCGGCTCCGCATCATCGGGCGATCGTGGTGGGCTACGGACCGGTGGGCCAGACGGTCACGCAGTTGCTGCTCGACAACGACATCGAACCGACCGTGATCGAACTGAATCTGGAAACGGTGCGCAGGCTGAAAGCCTTCGACGTGCGCGCGATCTACGGCGACGCCATCCGGCCGGAAATCCTGACGGAGGCGGGAATCAAGGGAGCAGACAATCTGATCCTGACGTCAGGCTCCAGCCACGTGGACGAGGAAATCGTGCGGGCGGCCAAGGAGCTCAATCCGCAGGTGAAAATCCTCGCCCGATCGCAATACGTCCGCGAACTGCCGAAGCTGCGCCGGGCCGGCGCCGAAGACGTGTTTTCCGCCGAAGGCGAGGTGGCGCTGGCATTCACCGCGCGGATCCTCGAGCGACTCGGGGCGACCGGCGAGCAGATCGATCGGGAACGCGCCCGCGTCGAGGCCACGTTCCGCCATGGGTGATCGTCACTGCGTGCTGCGGAGCGTCTCGAGCCAGGTGACGAGATCGACCAACTCGTCGGCGGAGAGCGTCGTGGCCAGGTCCGCCGGCATCAGCGACACCGGCTGCTTCACGAGCTCATCGACCTCACCGGCCGGCAGCGTCACGTCGATCGAATCCGCACCGCGGATCACGACCTGGTCCGGCGATTGCGACACGAGCAGGCCGGTCACGCTGCGGCCGTCGTCCATCAGCGCCGTGTAGGTCTCGTAGCTGTGGCTGATCGCCGCCGACGGCGCCAGCACTGATTCGTAGATCGCCTCGCGTGACAGCTTCGCCCCGACTCCGGAGAGATTGGGGCCGACCGACTTGCCATCGCCATTGACGATGTGACACTTCGCGCAGGTGCCCGCACCGGCGAACACGGTCTTGCCGACCACCGGGTTGCCCTTGCGCTTCACCAACTCGGCCACCGGCGGCAACTTCTCCCCGCCCTTGGCCTTCGGCATCGGCAGCACGTCGGCCGCCGCCTGCCGGACATCGCCCCAGGGACACGACGCGATCGCCACCGCCGCCACCTGCGGCAAGACGCCCGACAGTTCGCCCGCCTTCGCCATCGCGACCACGTCTTTCGCCCCCTGCTGCGACCGGGCCAGACCACGGACCGCCGCAGACTTGAGCTCCGGCGGGGCATCGGCAGCGGCGAGGATGCCCTTGAGCACCGTGATCGCCCTGCCCGAGCCGCGGATGCCGAGCGCGTTGAGCAGACGGACCGCCCCCGCGGCATCACCGGCCAATACAGCCTTGACGTGGTCCTCCCCGCCGCCGTCGAGCACCGCACCGGCGGCCGCCGCCGCCAGCTGTTCGCTCGTGCCGACAGCTGCAGCCAGCGTCACGAGGTCGTCGTGGCGGTCCTTCAGTCCAAATCGCTGCACGATGTCGACGAACTGCTGCGTGCCCGCCACGTAGCCGGCCGCCTCGGCGATCCGCTTGGCGAGCACGGGATCTCCCGCGTCGGCAGCCCCGAGACGCATGACGAGTTCGGGCAGGATGACCCGCAGCTTTTCATCCGCGACGGAGGACAGCCCGCCCTTCAACAGCCCCCGAATGGCGTCCGCCACGCGGGCTTGGTCTTGGAAATCGAGCGCCCGCAGGAGTGCCAGCGACTCGGTCGTGGTGACGTCGGAGGCATCCAGCAGCAGGCATAGCAGCGCCGGCGACTTCGCGCCTCGGCTCCGCCAGACGACCTCCCGGCCCGCTGCATCCTTGGGACCGGAAGTGGTGACGAGCCAGCCGTCGAGCCGGCCGTCCCAGAGGCCATCGGCACCGATGCCAAGGGCTTCGAGTTCAAAGCGATCGCCGGCCTTGTGCCGCGCGGCCAGTGCGGCCCACGCCCGATCGGCCCGCTCGCCGGCCATGCCCTTCAGCGCGATGGCGCACTCGCGGCGGACCGCTCCGGAGGAATCAGCCACGAGCTTCTCCACGAGCCCAAGCACGTCCCCCTTCGTGAGCCGGCACATCCGCAGGGCGACGATCCTGAAGGCTTCGTCCTGGTCGGTTGCCAGCCGCGCGATCCACGAGCTCGCCTGCCCCGGCAGCATGCCGGCGGCCCAGGCGAACCGGGCCTTGAGCCTCGGATCGCGGGCCGACTCGAACGCCGCGGCGAGCGCGACGGCGGCCTCCTGCGGCTGCTTCGCGAGATGCTCGAGCGCCATCGCCCGCGTGCAGAGATTCGGGCTCGTCAGCGCCGCCACCGAACCCGCGATCGTGCCGAATTCGACCGCCGGCACCGACCATCGCGAGCCCTTCGGGGCGACACGATAGATCCGCCCCTTTTCGGTGTCACCCATGCCGTGGCCACCCACCCCCGGGTCGTACCAGTCGGCCACGAGCAGGGAGCCGTCGGGCGCCACGCAGACGTCGCTCGGCCGGAACCAGCGGTCGGCCGAGCCGTCGATGACCGTCTCCATCGTCGCCGCATACCCGGCGCCCGCAGGCTTCACGTGATACGCCCGCACGACGTTCGGCCCGGCGTCGCAGTGCACGAGCGACCCGCGAAACCGCTCCGGCAACAGGCTGCCCTCGTAGACGCAGATGCCGCAGGGCGAACCGCCGCCGGTCATCAGCAGGTTGGGCACGACGCCCGGATCATTCAAATGCCAGTGCTGCAGCGGCACCTCCTTCTCGAGGTTCGTCCGCGGCGACCGCCAGCCCGCGCCGGTGAACTCGTCGACGTAGCCGTAGTTGCCATACTCCATCACCCAGTTGATCCGCACGCCCTTGTTGCCGTCGTCGTCATTGTCGCTCTGCCAGAGCGTGCCGAAGGAGTCGACGGCCACCTCGTAGTTGTTGCGGAAGTTGTGACCGAGCACCTCGAAGTCGCTGCCGTCGGGCTTGCAGCGGAAGACCATGCCCTGGCGGTACGGCTTGCCCGAGTCGTTGACGACGTTGCCGAACCGGTCCTTCACCGGATTGCCGTCCTTGTCGTGCACCGCCTTGCCCGTGTTGCCAAAATTGAAGTACCACCGGCCATCGGGACCGACGACGAAGGCGTGCACGGAGTGGTCGTGCTGCGGCACGCCGGTCTTCGTGAAGAGCGACTCCTTGCGGTCTGCCTTCAGGTCGCCGTCGTCGTCGTGAAAAATGAAGACGTCGGGGGCACACGAGACGATCACCTTGCGGCCCGGCCCTTCGCCGATCACGCAGATGCCAAGCGCGCTATCGACGTCGCGGCCCTGGTGAAACACCGTCTGCTTGTCGGCCTTGCCGTCGCCGTCGGTGTCTTCGAGCACGAGGATCCGGTCGCCTTCCTTGCGGGTCTCCTTCTTGCCGCGGTAGTTGAGCACCTCGCACACCCACACGCGGCCCCGCGCATCGACGTCGATGTCGGAGGGGCTCGAGAGCAAGGGCTCGGCGGCGAAGAGCGTGGCCGTGAGGTCGTCGGGGAGCTTGAGTGTGTCGGGAGTCGCCTCGCCGGCCACTGCCGTGCGGACCGCACCCGATCCACTCATTCCCCCGAGGCCCACGACGAGGCCCCCCACCAGACACCATGCGGCCCATGATCGGCTCATGCGATGTGACTCCTGCGACGTACGTTCCTCGTCCTGCGGCCCGATTCACCAGCGTATCGACATAGTAGTATCCCCGCGGTCGGCGGCAGCACAAACCGGCATGCCCGCCACGGCGGAGATGCTCGAATTTGCTTGCAGGAGCCGGGATTCGCCCGGTATTCTCGCCACTGAAGTGCCAGCCCGAGTGTCAGCCCGGCGCCCACCACCCTCGAGACCTTCACGATGCTTCGCCGACAGCCCCGCCTGTTCAGCCATCCGCTCCTCCTGGTGCTCTGCGGAGGGCTCTTCGTCGTCGGTGCGGCGGGCGGGTTTGGCGCCCGAGCCGAGGCACCGCCCACGGCAGCCACCGCCGCGCCGCCGGAGCCGACCGGCATGCAGCAACTCTTCGATGGCAAGGATCTCGACGGCTGGGATGGCGATCCCCGGCTGTGGAGCGTCCGCGACGGCGTGATCCATGGCGAGACCACGCCCGACAAGGTGGCCGCCGGCAACACGTTCCTGATCTGGAAGGGGGGAGAACTCGGTGATTTCGACCTGCGACTCTCCTTCCGGTGCAACGCCACCAACAACTCCGGCATCCAATACCGCTCGAAGCACATCACGGACGACACCGCCAAGAATAAGTGGGTGGTCCGCGGCTACCAGCACGAGATTCGCAACGAGGAGACGTTCCCGAACGTGTCGGGGTTCATCTACGACGAAGGGGGCTCACGGCAGCGCATCTGCAATGTGGGCGAGCAGGCCTCGTGGGAGGCCGAGGGAGGCAAGCAGGCGGCGGCCACGGCGTTGATCGATCAAGAGGCTTTCAAGGGTCTCATGAAGATTGACGACTGGAACGACGTCGTGATCCGCGCCGAGGGCAACCACATCCGCCACTATTTGAACGGTCGGCTGATCCTCGACTTCACCGACAACGATCCCAAGCGGGCGCTCACCAAGGGCGTGCTGGCCCTGCAGCTCCACGGCGGCAAGCCGATGTGGGCGGAGTATCGCAATCTCCGCCTCAAGGCTCTCTGAACATCGAAAAGGTGCCAGCCACCAAATTTGGGCAAGA
Organism: Pirellulales bacterium; assembly: GCA_044369655.1. GTDB lineage: Bacteria > Planctomycetota > Planctomycetia > Pirellulales > UBA1268 > CAMCQY01. The sequence goes on along the minus strand of JBILWX010000026.1, from coordinate 24,114 downwards.
TAGCCCCGAGTGCCTTTTCCACCGTATCCATATTTGGTGGCTGGCACCTTTTCCTGCATCATGCCCGAGTTTCCCTCCAGATTCAGCGTTCTCTCCCGAGCGGCACGGCTCCGCTGCCCGCGGTGCGGGATCGGCCCGCTCTTCCGCGGCTGGTTTCGCATGCACGATGCCTGCCCGCACTGCGGCTTCTCCTATGAACGCGAGCCAGGTTTTTATCTCGGGTCGATCTATCTGAACTACGGCGCCACGGTGATCCTCACCGGGGCTCTCTATGCGCTCCTGGTGATGGGCTTGGGCCTCTCGAACGAGACGACACTCGCCGTCTGCCTCGCCGCCGCCGTCCTCTGTCCGATCCTCTTTTTCCGCCACGCGCGAAGCTTTCTGCTCGCGCTCGACAGTTCGGTCAACCACAATCAAGCACACGGCCCGGAGGATGCCGATGCCGATCCCGCCTCCGCCTCCGCCTTGAGCACACGCAAGCTGGCATCCCTGGCCTCCGACGACGGCCGGGCGGGCTGTGCGATGGGGGTGGCCCTCGCCCTCATCCTGCTGTTTGGCATCGGCATGGCGGCCGTCACGCTCTCCTTCACCGTTGGCAGCGGGCAGATGCCGATGGAGCCCGGCGACAGACTGGACTGAGGCGGTCGCGGAGGGAAAACACCGGACTGTGGAACTGTTCAGTTCGTTCCACCCACAGACGGTCGACACGCATTTCCGCTGGATGAAGGATGACGCTCACCACAGCGTCTGCACCGGGTAGCGGCTGACCACGGGATCGTCGGTCACGATGACCAGCCCATGGCAATTCGCCTGTGCGACGAGCAGACGGTCGAAAGGATCGCGATGGATCGGAGGCAGCCGGTGAATCTGGCAGACCTCTGCCTCGCCGATCGGCAACGGTTCAATACCGGACCGCCGCCGCATCCGCGGCACGTAGCGATCGGGCTCCTCCGGCAGCGGCAGTTTCCCCAAGCCGTATTTGATCGCTATCTCCCACGCGGACGCGGCACTGAGCCAGACCTCGTTGTCACGGGAGCGAATCTCCCGGCGGGCACTTTCCGACAGGGAGGGGTCGTCGAGAATCAGCCAGAGGAACGCGTGGGTGTCGACCAGCAGCCTCATCCCCGCCCCTCGAATGCTCGCAGCACATCTTCCGGAAGCGGTTCGAAGAACGTCGGGGGCACCGTGAACTCGCCCTTGGCCACGCCTGCGGGGCGGTCACGTTCCCCCGCGCGCGGTAGCAGCCGCACCTCGGCGACCGGCTGGTTGCGGTTGCAGATGATGAGCCGGTCGTCCCCCTTCATCGCCGCGAGATGCCGGGAGAGGTGCGTCTTGGCATCGTGCATGTTGAGCAGTGTCTTCCGCATGGGTTTATACTAAACCCGGAAGTGAACTAGGTCAACGCAGCATCAATGTCCCGCTGGCCATGAGAAGAGGCGGACGCGGTTGCCATCGGGATCGGCCGTGATCAGCTCCCGAAAGCCCTCGGCGTGGATCTTGGGTGCCGTGACATCGGCATCGGTCTCGGCCAGGCGGGCGTGCACCTCGTCGAGATCGACCACCTCGAACCCCAGGCTCCAGCGGTGGCTCGCCTCGCCCGGTGACGGGCGGCTGAGGATCGCCAGCCGCGTGTCGCCCGCCTCGAAGAGGGCGTACCCGTCGTCCACCACCCGAACGAGCACCCGCAGGCCCAGCACGTTGCGATACCACGCCACCAACTCCGCCCAGCGGGTGGTCCGCAGTTCGACACTGAACAGGCTGGGGCGTTGATGGAGGGTCATAGAACGGGCTTTATACACAGGCACGCCGCTTTTCTGCGGCCACCCCCTGGGAAATCCCGCCTTCACGAAATGGCCGCCAAAGCCGACAATCCAGGTTTCCAACGTTTGGGTTTCCAGTTTCCATAGCCCACCCTTCCCCCGGCCCCCGAGACGCACGTGTCACAGCCCACGGAACCTACTCCAGCCGCCCGCCCCGTCGGCACAGCTCCAGCCGCCCGCCCCGTCGGCACGGCTCCCGCCGCACCCGCGCCGGCCGCCACCACCAAATCCGGCCTCGAAAAAGCCCGCCGCGACAAGCTCGAAAAACTCCGCAGCCTGGGCATCGACCCCTGGGGCAAGCGGTACGACGGCGCCACGCCGATCGCGGAGGTTCGCGGCACGGGGGCCACGCTCGACCCCTCGCCCGAATTCACCGCCGGGCCCACCGTCCGCGTGGCCGGCCGGATCATGCTCCTGCGCAGTGCCGGCAGCCTCGTCTTCATCGACCTCCACGACCGCACCGGCCGGATCCAGATCATGCTCGGCAAGAAGCAGGTCGGGCCTGACGCCTGGAAGATCATCGACTGCCTCGACTTGGGCGACCTCGTCGGCTTCGACGGACGGCTCGGCCATTCCAAAACCGGCGAGATGACCGTCTTCGCCTCGGGCGTCGAGTTCCTCACGAAGTCACTGGAGACGCCTCCCGACAAGTATCACGGCCTGGTCGATGCCGACCTGCGGCAGCGAATGCGGTATCTCGACCTCATTCACGGCGAAGGGGTCCGCGACCGTTTCGTGGCGCGGTGCCGGATCGTGGAGGCTGTCCGCCACGTGCTCACGTCGCGGGGCTACCTCGAAGTCGAAGGCCCCACGCTCCAGGAGAGCGCCGGCGGCGCGGCGGCCCGGCCGTTCAAGACCCACCACAACGCCCTCGACATGCCGCTGGTGCTCCGCATCGCGCTGGAACTGCATCTGAAGCGACTGCTGGTCGGCGGCATGGAACGGGTGTTCGAACTGGGCCGCGTCTATCGCAACGAAGGGGTAAGCCCCAGGCACAACCCCGAGTTCACGATGATGGAGGCCTACGAGGCCTACGGCGACTACTTCACGATGATGGACCTCACCGAGGCGATCTTCCTGGAGGCGGCGAAGGCCGCCGGCACGCCGACGCGGTTCGAGTGGATGGGCCACACGGTCGACCTCACACCCCCGTTCCGCCGTGCGAAATACGACGACCTCCTTGCCGAGGTCACCGGCTGCAATCCGGCCGATCCCGCGAGCGTGGCCGCGGAGGCGACGGCCCGCGGCATCGAGACGGCCGGCCGGCACGCCGACGTCATCAAGAGCGATCTCTTCGAGGCCACGGTGGAAAAGACCCTCTCCGGGCCGGTGTTCGTCATCGACTATCCCGCCGCCATCTGCCCGCTCACGAAGCGCAAGGCCGACGCCCCGCACGTGGCCGAGCGGTTCGAGCTCTACGTCGCCGGCATCGAGCTGGCCAACGCCTACACCGAGCTCAACGACCCCGACCTGCAGGAAGAGCTCTTCCGCACGCAACTGGCCGGCCTCGCCCAGGAGGAATCGATGGCGCGGATGGACACCGATTTTCTGCGCGCCCTGCGGCACGGCATGCCGCCGGCCGGGGGCCTTGGGATCGGCATCGACAGGCTGGTGATGTTCCTCACGGCCGCGCCGTCGATCCGCGACGTGATCCTCTTCCCCATTCACCGTCCGCACGCGGAGGGCTGAGTCGGTCTCCCCCTCACCCGACACCTGCGCCCTCCGACTCCACCATGTACAAACTCCTGCTTTGCTGGCGGTATCTCCGCACCCGCTGGATCGCGCTGGTCTGCGTGGCCAGCGTGATGCTCGGCGTGGCGACGATGATCGTCGTCAACGCCGTGATGGCGGGCTTCTCCCACGAGATGCAGACGCGGATTCACGGCATCCTCTCCGACCTCGTGTTCGAGAGCCACTCGCTCTCGGGCTTCCAGGATCCGAAGTGGCACATGGACGAGATCGCCCGGGCGGCCGGCGATGACATCGCCGGCATGACGCCGACCGTGGCGGTGCCCGCCATGCTCAGTTTCCAGGTTCGCGGCCAGTGGCTCACCAGGCAGGTGATGTTCATCGGCATCGACGAGGCCACGCACAGCCTCGTGAGCGACTTCGGCACCTACCTCCAGCATCCGGAAAACCGCCGCCAGCTCTCCTTCGCGCTTCGTGACGGCGGCTACGACACCTTCGACAGCCAGGCGGAGGGCGAGGCGGGCGAGAACGGGCCGACCCGCCCCGCGATGGAGGATGCCGGCTGGCCGCACCGGCGGATGCGTGTGGCCCGCGAGAAGCTCTGGCGTGAAAAGATGGGTGCCCGCGGCGACGCGGCCGGGCAACCGGCCCGCCCGATCGACCAACAGGTCGATGCCGTGCTGGCGGCAACCAGTGCCGAGAGCAGCACGCCCGCTGCGGATGGTGCGGCCGGCAGCGAGGGCGGCACCGAAACGGCCGGCCCGGGGCCGGAGGCGGCCCGCCGCGATCCCTTCCGCGCCGCCCGGCCCGAGCAGGGCGACACCATGGACCCGGCCAACGAGCAGTTCACCGGCATCGTGCCGGGCATCGGGCTGGCAAGCTTTCGCGACTCCGACGGCGTCGACCGGTTCCTGGTGCTCCCCGGCGACGATGTGAAGATCACCTTCCCCACCGCCGGCACGCCGCCCAAGGCCGTCAGCGACACCTTCACGATCGTCGATTTCTACGAGAGCAAGATGAGCGAATACGACTCGAACTTCGTCTTCGTGCCGATCGCCGCGCTCCAGCGGATGCGGGGCATGATCGATCCGCAGACGGGCATCACGAGCGTCAACTCGATCCAGGTCAAGCTCAAGCCCGGCGCCGATCTGAACGCCGTCCGCGACCGGCTGCGAAAGGTCTTCCCGGCCGAGATGTATGCCGTCTCCACCTGGCGAGACAAGCAGGGTCCGCTCCTTTCGGCCGTCGACATGGAGATGGCGGTGCTCAACATCCTTCTCTTCCTGATCATCGCGGTGGCCGGCTTCGGCATCCTCGCCATCTTCTTCATGATCGTGGTGGAGAAAACCCGCGACATCGGCATCCTCAAGTCGCTCGGCGCCGGCTCCACCGGCATCGCGGGCATCTTCCTGGGCTACGGACTTTTTTTGGGGCTGGTCGGGGCGGGCGTCGGCCTGGCGCTGGGGCTGGCCATCACCTGGAACATCAACGCGATCCGCGCGGGCGTGGAGTGGTGCACGGGAGAGCGGGTCTTCGATCCCTCGATCTACTACTTCTTCAAGATCCCCACCATCGTGAACCCTCTCACGGTGGCCTGGATCATCGCCGGCGCCGTGGGGATCGCCGTCGCGGCGAGCGTGCTGCCGGCCCTGCGGGCGGCCCGCCTCCACCCCGTGGAGGCGCTCCGCCATGACTGACCACGCCAAACCTCCTGCCGCTGCCGACACGCTCCTGCGGGCCACTGAGGACGCGATCCTACGCGTCTGCGACGTGCGGAAAAGCTACCGTTCCGGAGGCGGCATGCTCGAGGTGCTCCGGGGCGTCGACTTCACGCTCGAGCCGGGCGGGTTCGCCGCCGTGATCGGCCAGAGCGGCTCGGGCAAGAGCACGCTCTTGCACCTGATGGGACTGCTCGACGCGCCCGATTCCGGGGAGGTGCATCTGGCCGGCACGCGGATCGACAACCTGCCCGCCGCCCGCCGCGACCGGCTGCGAAACACCGCCATCGGGATGGTGTTTCAGTCGTATCACCTGCTGCCGGAACTCAACGCCCTGGAAAACGTGCTGGCGCCGCTGTTGGTGCGGCATGGCGTATGGGAGTGGATGCGGATCCGGGCGTCCGCCCGGGAGCGAGCCCGGGGGCTGCTCGACCGGTTTGGCCTCGCCGGCCGACTCCACCACAAGCCCAGGCAGCTGTCCGGCGGGGAGATGCAGCGGGTGGCCATCGCCCGGGCCCTGGTGACGCAGCCCCGCGTGCTGCTGGCCGACGAGCCGACGGGGAATCTCGACGAGGCCAGCGGGGGAGGCATCCTCGACGCCCTCTGCGAGTTGAACCGCCGGGATGGCCTTTCTATAGTGCTCGTCACGCACGATGCCTCGATCGCCCGCCGCGCAGCCAGGATCGTGCGTCTGGCGGCCGGCCGGGTCGCCGACGCGTGAGGCGTGGTGGCCGGCCTTTCGCGCGTGAGTGTGTCGCTGGCAGTTCCTGATAGCCCCCGAATCCTCGAACCCACGGGATCGATCATGCCGCGGATCATCTTCATGAACGATCGCCTCGTGCCCGAGGAGGAGGCCCGCGTCAGCGTGTTCGACCACGGCCTGCTGTACGGCGACGGTGTGTTCGAAGGGTTGCGAAGCTACTCGGGCCGCGTCTTCCGGCTCGACGCCCACCTCGACCGGCTCTGGGCCAGCGCCCGCGCGATCAGCCTGGAGATCCCGCTGGCGAAGGAAACGGTCGCCCAGGCGGTGAACGACACGCTGGCCGCCAACAAACTCGTCGACGGCTACGTCCGGCTGGTCGTCACCCGCGGCGCGGGCAGCCTCGGACTCGATCCCAACCGCACGAAGAACCCGCAGGTGATCGTCATCGCCGACACGATCAGCCTCTATCCGCGGGAGTTCTACGAGAAAGGCCTGCGAATCGTGACGGCAGCCACGCAGCGGGTGCATTCGGCCGCGCTCTCCCCGCGGATCAAGTCGCTCAACTATCTCAACAACATCATGGCGAAGCTCGAAGGCCTGCAGGCCGGCTGCGTCGAGGCGCTCATGCTCAACCACAAGGGAGAGGTGGCCGAGTGCACGGGCGACAACGTGTTCGTCGTGCGGTCGGGCAGCCTCCTCACGCCGCCTCCGGATGCCGGGATCCTCGAGGGCATCACCCGCGGCGCGGTGATGGACCTGGCCCACGCGGCCGGCATCGGCTGCCATGAAGCCACGCTCACCCGCTACGATCTCTACACCGCCGATGAGTGCTTCCTGACCGGCACGGCGGCCGAGGTGATCCCGGTCGTCGAGATCGACGGGCGGAAGGTGGGCCAGGGCACACCCGGCCCGGTCACGGCCCGGCTGACAGCCGAATTTCACAGGCTCGTGCGGCAGTAGGCGGCCGCCACGTCCCTCGCGTACGCGTCGGGCTTCTCGCCCATGATGGATCGCCTCACCGCCGCGGCGGCCGGTGGTCCTCGTCGCCGATCCCCTCGTACCGCGAGACATACCCCGGCTCCCGCGCGCGGATGACTTCCGCCTCGTATTCACGCACGACGCGTTTCTGGATCATGTCCCGACAGGCCGCGTTGATGGGGTGGGCGATGTCGGCGTAGAGCCGGACCCGGCCCTCGCCATCCCGCGGCGGCTGTCCCTCTGCCAGTTTCGTGCCGCACTGGTTGCAATAGCTGGCCTTGAAGGGGTTTTTGTAGCCGCAGGCGTGGCAATGCGCGCAGAGCTTTCGACTGGGCATCGCCACGAAGGGTCCGCTGGGGCCGCCGATGATCTTCAGGTCCCGCACCACGAAGGAGCCGCCGATGGTGATGGAACAGAATGCGAGCAGTCGTTCCACGGCGTTCTCGACCAGCTTGATCCGAACCTCGGTGATTTCCATGCTGTCATCCCCCTCGTTCCGCCCCCGCCGAATTCCCCGGTCCCTCGCCGCCACTCCATCCCCGTCACGCTCCCCGCATCATCCCCTCGTCGTTCCGTTCACGGCCGTCTCGTCGGCGGCCACCGATGGGGTGCCGCGGTCGCCAGCCTGACTGAAAACACTCCGGGCCACCCAGCACTCTCCAGACGGGCCGCCACCCGCCGCGCTTCGGCCGCCGAACGCAGCAGCGCAAAACAGGCGCTGCCGCTACCGGTGAGCAGCGGGTGCACCGCGCCGGCCCTGGAAAAATGATCGAGCAGGCGTGCTACCTCGGCGCACATCTCCCGGGCCGGACGTTCGAGGCTGTTGTGCATGAGCGGCAGTGCGGCGCGAAACCGGCCGGCGGCGAGGGCGTTCGCCAACTGCCGCGCCGCACCGCGACGAGAGGCGTCCGGCGTGCAGCGGCCATAGACCGCCGCGGTCGACAAGCCGGCGACTGGCCGCGCGATCACGGCATGGAGCGGAGGAATCCCGGCAACGGTCTCGATCCGCTCGCCACGACCACCCACGATCGCGGCGCCGCCGGCGAAAAACACCGGCACATCGCTGCCGATCCGGGCCCCGATGGCGGCGAGGCGGTCGGGTGACGCGTCGAGGCCCCACGCCTGCGCCGCCGCCACGAGCACCGCGGCCGCATCACTCGATCCGCCCCCGAGACCCGAGCCGGAAGGAATGCGTTTCACCAGGTCGATGTCGAGACCGGGCACGCAGGCCGAGTCGGCTGCAGACGCAAGTCCCGCCTCGACCGCGAGCGCCTGCGCGGCCCGCACCACGAGGTTCGTGGCGTCGGTGGGCACGTCATGGGCCAGCGGCGTCCCGGTGGCCGTGGCCAGCCTGCCGCCAAACCGCACCTGGAGCCTGATGCCGGGCTGCTCCGACACCTGCACCCGCAGGGAGTCGTGAAGCGTGACGGGCACGATCAGCGACTCGATCTCGTGAAAGCCGTCGTCGCGGCGGGCGAGTACAGCCAGGGAAAGATTCAGCTTGGCAGGGGCCCGCACGCACACCGGCTGGGCATCGTGGGCAGAGGCTCGTGCCGCCATCGCGAGCAATGGTCGAGTCGACATGCAATCCCGCCTGCTTTCTGGCCAACGTGGCCCCTCCCCACCGTGCATCTCTCGCAAAAATTTAACTCCCCAGCGGGGGAGGGGTCAACGGCTAGCGCGGCCGCGGATCAGGCCTGCTCGAGCCGGGCCTGCCAGAGTGAGCAGGATCCACGTGCCGGTCTTCAGGCCCCGCATCACCGCCAGTTGGCGACGAAAGCCAGGGTTCCGAGCGACAGGATCAGGCCGGTCGCCACGAGCACGGCCAGCAGGATCGCGATGCTCCGGCCCGCCCAGAGGTCGTCGCGGATCATCTCGGTGCGGTCCGCCTTGTCGAACGAGGCGTTCCAGATCGGGAATGCCCGTTCGTCGTAGACCCACTGCGTCCGTTCTTCAAACTTTTTTTCGCTCATGGTGTTCTGCGGATCGTGACCAGACGAACGGTTTCGGGAGGATTATGATGGTCGGAATGTCCTCAGAAATCTACCCCGCAGATTCCGCTGCCGCCAGCCAGAGCGAAAATGGCTTACCCGCCGCCGCTCCGGCCCTGCCCCACATTCTGGAGCCTTCCGGCCCCCTCGAGGACTGGCTGGGGCAGCGGCAGCAGCCGGCCTGGCGGGCGAAGGCCATCCGCCGCTGGCTCTTCGGCCGACGGGCGGCCTCGTTCGCCGCCATGACCGACCTCTCGAAGGACCTGCGGACGCACCTGGAGACCGATTTCAGGATCTGGACGACCTCGATCGCGAAACACTCCACGGCCGACGACGGCACGGAGAAGCTGCTGCTGGAACTGCACGACCGCCAGCGAATCGAGTGCGTGCTCCTGCGGGATGGCGAACGCCGCACCGTCTGCATCAGCTCGCAGGTCGGCTGTGCGATGGGCTGCGTGTTCTGCGCAAGCGGGCTCGACGGCGTGATCCGCAACCTCACCACCGGCGAAATCCTCGAACAATTGCTCCGGCTCCAGCTGCTCCTGCCCGCCGACGAACGGCTCAGCCACATCGTGGTGATGGGAATGGGTGAGCCGCTGGCCAACCTCGACCGCCTGCTGCCGGCATTGGCCACCGCACAGGATCCCGAGGGCTTCGGTATCTCGCAGCGACGGATCACCGTCTCGACGGTCGGCCTCCCCCAGGCCATCGACCGCCTGACCGAGGAGAATCCCGGCTACCATCTCGCCGTCTCGCTCCACGCGGCCGACGACGAGCTGCGAACGAGGCTGGTGCCGGTCAACAAGGCAATCGGGCTCGACGCCGTGATGACGGCAGCCGACCGCTACTGGGAGGCCTCCGGCCGCCGGCTGACCTTCGAATATGTGCTGCTCGGCGAGGTGAACGATTCCCAGGCCGATGCCGAACGGCTCGCGCGGCTGCTGGGCGGCCGGGCGGCGCTCGTCAACGTGATCCCCTACAACACCGTGTCCGGCCTGCCCTGGCGGGAGCCGACACCGGGCTCGTTGGAACGGTTTCTCGACGTGCTCCGCGCGGCGGGCGTGAATGTGCAGGTACGCCGCCGCAAGGGCGCCCGCATCGACGCCGCCTGCGGCCAGCTCCGCCGTTTGGCCGTGCAGGCCTGAGGCCGTAGACGCGGCTACTGCAGCCAGCCCAGCAGTAGCACCGCCGCCAACACCATGCCGAGCATGCCTCCCAGCCACACCGTCCAGTGCACGGTGGCGAGGCGGATCGCCGCCGGATCCTCGTGATGCGTGGCCGCGAAGATCAGGCTGGCCAAGGCCACCAACGGCAGTCCGAAAAAAATGCCGGGCACCCTGCCGGCCAGCGACGCCACGAGCGGCACCATGAGCGGCGCCATGAGTTGCTCATGCAACAGCAAGGGGACAGAGGCCATGATGGCCAGGGTCGTGGTCGCGATCATGCGAGCGTGCCTTCCGTGAAAAACTGGAAAAAGGTGTCAGGGAAGGAAAAAGGTGTCAGGCACCATTTGCCGGTCGCCGCAGGCGACACGGCCCCGGCCGAAGGCCGGGGCCTCCAGACAAATGGTGCCTGACACCTTTTTCCGCGCGAGTCTCATGGATCATCCGGATCAGGGTTCGGGTGCTGGGGATGTCACGGCGAGGGCGTGGCGGGCGCGGCGCCGGCAGCCGCCTCGGCGGCACGACGTTTCTTCTCCTCCTCGGAGGGGCCGAGCGGACCGGCCCACGCGTCGTAGATCACCAGCAGATTGAGCATGCCGGCCAGCATCGTATAGAGCGTGCCGATCTCGTAGAACTTGCCCAACTGACGATGCCACTGGGCCAACTGATCGCGGCGAAACTGTTTGAGCGGCGGCTTGTCGAAAAAGTCGTCGGCGTTGAAGCCGGGTGCGTGCCGCACCAGCCGATCGGCGTAGGCGCGCGAGACATACTGTCCGGGCGCAAGTGGCGGGGCCATGAATCCCACGGGCACGAGCCCTCCCCCGAGCATGAATGGCTGCCGGGCCGGGCCTTCCAGCTGCGCCGCCTGCACCAGCGCCGGCAGGGCCACGAGGCCCACGGCCACCTGGCAGACAAAAGGCTGGACGAGCAGTTTGCCGATCCCGCGGCGGCCACCGGCCGGGCCATCCGCCGGCCATGAGGCGTAGACCACCTTGCCACCACCGAGCCAGAGTCCACAGACGAACGTGCACAGGATCGCCGCCATGAACAGGCCGCCCTTGGCGGTGCGGCCCTGATAGAGCTGGCCAAGACCAGGCACGGCCCATGACAGGACGGCGGCCAACGCCGGGTTGCGGAGGTCGATGGCGGAGCCGTCGTCGGGCGAGATGGCCACGATTCTCGGCGGCTGCGACTCGGTGTTTCTGCCCACGCTGCAAATCCTCTGCCCATGTCGGCGGGATGCGTTGATCCCGGCTCTGTGGCCCGCCAGTGTATGCGATCTCGAAGCGCGAACAAATGATCCACGGCCTCCGTTTTCGCAGGGCCGTTACCAACGGCCGGTCATTCCTGCTACCATCCGCAGACTTGACCGCCCTTGCCGAACTTCTCGCCCGTCCCTCAGGGCGTTCTGTTTTCAAGGCCTTCCGTTCTCAAGCACGTCTCAAGCACGTTTGGTTTTCACGATGTCTGCTGCAGAGCCGACCGTCTCCCGTCGCCGCTGGTTCGTCGCCGCGTTGGGTGCCACCGGTGGCATCGCGCTCGGTGTCGGGTGCTCGACAGCCTCGAAAGCGGGCGCGGCCAAGAAGAAATCTCGCTCGGCCCACCGTCAAGGGAAGCGGCCGAAGGGGCCAAAGACCATGGGCAACCTGCTCGTGGAGGGCTACATCGCCGATCTCAAGGAGGGCCCGGCGGAAAAGCAGGTCACGGCGGCACAGGAACTCAGCAACATGGGTGCCGGCGCGAAGCAGGCCCTGCCGGCGCTCGAGTCATTGGCCAAAAATGGCGACGCCAAGGTCCGCGAGGCCGCCCAGCAGGCGATCAAGGCGATCCGCAAGTAAGCGGAGTTCCCTTGCTTGCGCTGCGGGCTTGGATGAAGCGCTGGCTTGGATGAAGGGTGTACTCGGATGGCGTGTTGGTGCCCATGCACGCCCGAAGCGCCAGCGGGTGATTCCGCGGACGCCTCAGCCCCACAGCCGGCGGACGACCCGCACTCGCGGCGGGGACGGCGCAGACGCGGCACCCGGCTCCGCCGCGTCGTCATCGTGCCCCATCGCCTCCCGGGTTTCTCCGGCCGCCGCCATCGACAGCTCGCGCCAGGCACGTTCCACCGTGGCGGCGTCGACCCGATCGAGTCCATCGCCCGCCGCGGCTGCCAACGACAGCTGCGCGAGCTGGCTGACGGTCCGGGGCACGCCTCCCGCGAACCGCGCGAGCGTGGCCGCAGCCTCGACGGGGAAAATGCCGGGATCGCCGCCCACTCGTGAAATCGCCTGCGCAAGAAATCCCGCGACGTCGTCTTCGTTCCAGGGGGCGAGTTCGATCCGCAGGGCCGCCCGCTGACGGATGGCGGCGGGCACCCGCGACAGTCCCGCGGGCGTTGCCGTGGCCACCACCACCGTGCGGGCAAACCGCGGCTCGGCGGCCCCGACGAGCCGCGCGATCCCGTCGAGCGCGTCGGCGGGCGCCTCGTCGAGGTCGTCGAAGAGGAGCACGGTCGGGCGTTCCATGAGCATGTTTTCGCGGAGCCTGTTCTCGAGCTTCTGCCACGGCCGCAGCGGCTCGGCGCGGCAGAGCGGATCGAGTGGCAGACGCTCGAGCAAGAGCTCGAGCCAGTCGCCCTCCGCCAGGCCACGCAGCGACAGGAGTGCCGTTTCGGCGCCGAGTCCGCCCAGTCGGCGGACCGCCATCGCGGCCAGATGGCTCTTGCCGCAGCCCTCTGCGGCGATCACGAGCCCACACCGCTGCCGCTCCTCGAGCAGCCACTCCATCCGCGCGAGGGCCTCCTCTTGGGGACCACCGGCATGGAAGGTCGCCGGCTCCAGCCCGCCGTCGAAAGGTGCCCCGGTGAATTTCCAGTGCTCGCGTGACATGATGGCGGAGTGTAGCGGCAGCGGTGCCCCACGTCAGGACGAGGTTTTCCCCGTGAAACCGGCCGTCTCCAAGCCGAACACCCGATGAGCGAACGATTCTTCACGCCCGTGCCGCCGGCCGGAGACCGCGCCATCCTCGCAGGCGACGAGGCCCGGCATCTCACGCGGGTCCTCCGTGCGAAGGTCGGCGACGTGGTGACGCTCTTCGACGGCCAAGGCCGCGAGTGGCCGGCGCGGGTGGCATCGATCGGGCGCGACCGCGTGGAACTCGACGCGGGCGAACCGCAGACCGACGCGCCGCCACACGGCGTCCGACTCACGCTCGCCGTCGCGCTCCCCAAGGGGGATCGCCAGAAGTGGATGGTCGAGAAGCTCACGGAGCTGGGAACGGCGCGACTCATGCCGTTGGAAACAACCCGCGGCGTGGCGGAGGCGACCGCCTCCGCCCAGGCGAGGCTCGAACGGGTGGTGATCGAGGCCTGCAAGCAGTGCGGCCGCAACACGCTCATGGAGATCGCGGCGGGCCGCCCGCTCGAGCGGCTGCTCGCCGAGGTTCCAGCCGGCGCATGCGTCGTGATCGCCCACCCCGGCGGCAGGCTGCTCGACGCCACCGCCGTGCCCCTCTCGACCACGGAGGTGATCGCCCTGGTCGGCCCCGAAGGGGGTTTCACGGACGAGGAACTCTGCATTGCCGACCGGGCGGGCGTCATCCGCGTCGCGCTCGGGCCCCACATTCTCCGCGTGGAGACGGCCGCGATCGCGCTGGCCGCCCGCTTCATTCGGTGACATTCCCTCGCTCGCGGGCGAAAAAGGGCGAAAAAGGGGACGCAGCTCTTTTCCCTGCCATTCCTTTTCCCTGCGGGGGCGAGGAAAAGAGCTGCGTCCCCTTTTTCATTCCCTTTTTCATTCATCGTCGCAGCAGCTGCACCGCTGCGGCACGTCGAGCACGAGCGTGGCGGCGTAGCTCGCCTTTTCGTAGCCCTCCCCCTTCTGCTCAGGGTCGACGTGGTGCGCGACGACCAGCACGAGATTTCCTTCCTTCGGCGTGTAGCGGCACCGGCCGTCCGCGTCGGTCTTGCGTTCGTGCTCAGCATCGAAGCCTTCGGCCAAGGTCGCTCCGCGTGGGATGAACGACACGACATGGTCGGCCAGAGGCTTCCCCTTGAGCAGCAGACGCACGACGATCGGCTTGCCTGGACCGCAGGCGAGCACCGGGTGGCTCTCCAGCACCAGTTCGAGCGGATGGCCGAGCGGCTCAGGCAGCGTGGCCTCCGGCTTGGCCGGGCGGTCGAGCGACTCCGAGGCGAGGAAGTAGGCCTTGGCTCCTTTGAACCCCATCGCGCCGTGGCGGACGCCCTCGCGATAGAGGGCCACGCAGTGGAGGCCCGCAGTGGCGGGCACGAACCGCGCCGACCAGAAGCCCTCCTTGGGCGCGTAGCCGAGATCGACCATGTCGGAAGCAAGGTCGGTCGTGCGGCCGTCGGGCCCGATCACGTCGATCTTCACGCCCTCGAGCGAACCGAGCTTGCCGGCGATCTTGAAATCGCGGTGCTCGTTGCCGTGGTTGCCGAGGAGCACGTCGACGTGCACGACGTCGTCGGGCCGAACCAGCCGCGACGAGACCTGGAGCCAGGTGTCGTGTGCATGGGCTGATGCGGTGGCCGCGACGACGACGAGCACGGCGAGCAGAGCGATCCACCGGGGTTGCCCCTCGCTCGTCGAGCCGCAGAAACGTGCGTGAAAAGAATTTGATCGAAGCATGAGAGAAACTCCTGTCTCAGTAGTCGCCAGATACCAGTTCGCCGCCGTTGATGCTGTGGAGCGCCCGGTGAAGATCCTTGTCGGTCTTGTCCGACAGGAGCACCACCCTACCGTCTCCAAACAGCACGTTCGCACCGCCGGAATGAAAACTCTTGGGACCGAAGAAGCCCGACCAGTGCACGACATAGTCGGGAATCTTGCTGTTGGGCGTGAGGAATCCGTTGGTGAGGCTGTTGCCAGCCGTCGTGGCCGCCCAGGCCTGCCCTCGACCACGCATCGAGGGGGAGCCCGCGTGCCGCCATGACGTCAGCTCGGTCCATCGGTTGACCAAGTCATCAGCCTGCTGCGTGGTCGGATTGGTCATGCTGCCGGTTTTCAAGGTCGTTGAGTTCCACGCATGAGTAGTAGATGCATTCGCTGTGTACTGATAGGGCATCGGGGGCGGCGAGCCGGCGGCAAAGGTGACAGCGTCGGCAGTCCCGTTGGCGATGCTGCGGACAGCTTCACTGGCAATGGCTGTCTTCGACGTTCCGTCTGTGATCTTCGAGATTCTGACCTTCGAGTTTTCAAAGACGATCCCATCGGTGGGCTTGCTAAAATCCCAGTAATACGTGCCTGCCCCATCCGCCCGCGCGCTGCCGATACTCACCATGTAGTTATTGCCGCCGTAGTCATAGTTATTCGACTTGTTGACGGTCGGTGCCGGATCACTCGGACACAAGAGCATCGGTACCGGTGTCGCAAAGAGCGTCACAAAAGCGGCTGTTGGCGTCTGCACCCTAAAGTCCCCAGTGAAAGCCGCCTGCTTGAAGTCGAACCGATCTGCCAATCCCGCCTCCTCGGCATACGGCAAGAGCCGTGCGTGCAGCGACCAGCCGCCGACTGCCGTCGGCCCGGGCGTGCCGCTGCCGCGGGCATCCGTCGGTGGAAAGCAGCCCCGGGCGCTCTCGAAGTTGAACATCGCCAAGCCGAACTGCCGGAGGTTGTTGGTGCAGCTCGTCCGCCGTGCCGACTCCCGGGCCGACTGCACGGCGGGGAGAAGGAGCCCGACGAGCGTGCCGATGATGGCGATCACCACCAGCAGTTCGACGAGCGTGAAGGCATATCGATTTGTTGGCCCGGGCTCTTGGCCCGCGCGATTGCGGATAGTCATGATGAAACTCTTTCTCTGTCTGCACGTGAGGCAGAGGCACCGCGCATAGAAACGACGTGGTGTCTGCCGATGGATCTCTTTCCGCCGGCGCGCAGCATGCGACGCTGAAACGGAACACAACGCGGACCCGCAGCCGAAGCCGCGGCCAGGGTCCCGAATCAGGACAGGCCACGCAGGGCTGCGACAGAGATCAGGCCCCGCGGGGGGGCGGCGCCGCCGGAGAAGCAGCCAGCGATTCGCCCGCTTCATCGCCGGGCGTGCACACGTCGAACACGTGCATCACAAGAGACACCTCGACCCGCGGCGGGGGCAGCGCCGCCCCTGCCGCGAACCACTCCGCCACGATGCCGCCGCAGGCCAGCATGGCGCGGAGCGTCACCGTGCGCGACCGCGGCTGGTGCGGCGGCTCGTCGTCGTCTGGCCCCTCGTGGTCACGGGCAACAGCCTGTATCGACGCTGGCACGGCAGCCGGCGAGTTGCCAAGTGCGCTCCCTTCGCACTCGACCGCCGCGGGCTGCTTGCTCGTGCAGCATGACTCTTCGGCCGCTGGAGCATTGCTCGAGCAGCACGAGGGCGTTGCGGCCTTCGCCACCGCCTGCCTGCCGCCGGCCACCCGCCGTTCGAGCGTCGCGAGCACCGCCGGCTCGACTGCCTGGGCCTTGGCCCAGGCAAGCGTCTCGGCGGGCGTGTTGCAGCAGCAGTTCGTCAAGCACTGCTCGGCCGTGGCGCAGCCGCAGGGTTTGTCCATACACGGAAACGGCCGCGAGCGATCCTTGGCGGCCAGCCGCTTCGCAGCGGGCGACTCCGGGGCGGACGGTGCGACGGTCCCGAGAGGCAACGGCAGCCCCGAGGCCACGAGCGTGTAGCCAAGAATCGCCAGCCAAGTCGTGATCCGACGGAGCGGTGCGTCCGGGTGCATGGCGACCAAGGTTACCCGCTGGAGCGGTCAAAAAAAACCGTCACGGACGTGCCGTGGACCGACCCCTCGTTTCCTTTGGTATGATGCGATTGGCGACGGCGGTGGTCGGGTCGATCGATTCCCAGGTCTGGAGACAGCGGGGCATGTGGTTGTCACGGCCACGTATCGCGGCGATCGTAATCGTCTTCGTCGTTGCTGCGGCGGCACCGTGCCCTGTCGCGTCCGTCGCCGGCGCGGCTGAGGACGGGGTCTCGATCCTCACCAAGTCCGCCGGCGACACCCCGCTCCCGCACGGCAGGATCGACGAACTGCTCGCGGCGGCGCCACCCGCGCAGGGTCTCGCGGCCGTCGATCCGATCGGCGATGCGGCCTACCTTCGTCGGCTCTCGCTCGATCTCGTCGGCCGCATCCCCACCACGGCCGAACGACGGCTTTTTTTCGCGGAGCCTGCCGCCACGCGGCGTCAGGGACTCGTGCGTCGGCTCGTGGCGAGCGACCGGTTCGCCGACCGCTGGGCCGTGTGGCTCGGCGACGTGCTCCGCGTGCGGTCCGGCAGTCCTGGCGGCCCGGAACTCGACCGGTTTCTGCGGCACGCCATGCATGAGCGGATGCCCTACGACCGCATCGTGCGGCACCTGCTCACGGCCGTCGGCAGCCCCGGCCACGACGGTGCGGTCGGCTTCTTCACCGCCGAGGCCGCCGACCCGCTGGAGATGGCGGGTGTCGTGTCGCAGACGCTGCTCGGGATCCGCATGAAGTGCGCCCGCTGCCACGACCATCCGTTCGACCACTGGACGCAGCGGGAGTATTACGGCCTCGCCGCGTTCTTCGGACAGACGCGATCGGTGGCGGGAACCCGCAACCGACAGGTGCGGCTGGTCGATGCCGCCGACCAACAGGTGCAATGGCCGCCTCGGCAGGGGCCGCACGCGGGCGGTTCCCCCGTGCCGATCAAGCCCGCCTGGCCGCTCGCTGGCGAGACCGCCGATGATCCCGCGCTTGCAGCCGCGGTGGAGCGGCGCCGGGCGGCGTCCGAGCCGACCGCCGACGAGGCGATCGACGCATTGCTCGCGGCCGCCGTGAAGGAGCCGGTCGCGACCGGGTTGGCAGTCGACGCGGTCGCGGCGCCCCCGGAGGCTGACGCGCGGAACCAAGCCGCGTTGCGGCACGCGGTCGCCGATCTGATCGTCGACCCCCGCAACCGCTTCTTCGCCCGCACCTTCGTCAACCGCCTCTGGGCCACGCTCATGGGCCGCGGTTTCGTCGAGCCGGTGGATGACGTCCGCGACGACAATCCGCCGAGCCATCCGGAACTGCTCGACTACCTCGCCACCGAATTCGTGGCGGGTGGCTACGACATTCGCCACGTGGTGATGCTGATCGCCGTGAGCGACGCCTATGCCCGCGGCCACGCCACGGGCGACGACCCGCAGTTCCGGCGCCGACTCGAGGATGCCTTCCTCGCGGCCCGGCTGCGGCCGCTCTCGGCCGAGGCGATCCACGACAGCCTGATCACCGCCGGCCACTTAAACCAGGTGAAGCATCCGCCGGGGACCAATCTCAAGACCGTCGAGGAACGCGTGCTCGTTCGCCGTGACAAGGCTGACGAGACGCAGGGTGGCGGCGAGTCGGGCGGTGCCGCCGACCCGGCCGCGCTGGCCGAGACGGTCCTGGCCGGCCGGCTTGCCGTCGCGGATGCAGACGAAGGTGACGTGGCGATGGCCGACCTCGTCGAGACGATGATGGAGGCCGACCCGCTCGACGGGATGCGGGCAGCCTCGCCTGAGGAGATGCGGCGACGGCGGATGGCCGACGCGATGTCCAGCCCCGGGGACACCGCGACGCCACTGCCGCAGGATCCTGCGGAGATCGCCAGGCTCTACAGGGTCGAAACGGTCACGCGGCAGGTCGACTTCAACCCGAGTTTCGGCTGGGCGGTCGAAATGCCGCTGCCCGCGCCGGAGCAGCACTTCCTGCGGCTGCTTGGACAGTCGTCGCGGCAGGACTCCGACGAGATCGGTGGGCCGCGACCGCACATGCGTCAGGCACTGATGCTCCTCAACGGCCCCCTTCTCCACGAGGCGGCACGGGTGGGGCCGCTCGAGCCGCTCGGCCGTGCGCTGGCGGCCGACGGCCGTCGCGACGTGGTGAACCTTCTGTATCTGGAGACGCTCACCCGTGAGCCCACGCGACGCGAGCGGAAGATGGCCGACGAGGTGATCGCCGCGGCGGCCACGCGGGCCGACGGTATCGCCGACCTGCGCTGGGCGATCCTCAACAGCCACGAGTTTCGATTCATGCCTTGACGGAGCGGCAGATGACCCCACGACAGGAGACGACGATGCACCATGCCCTGTTCTCCCGCGCGCCGGTGACGCGGCGCGGACTCTGCCGATCGGTCGCCGCCGGCGGTCTGGCGACGTTCATGGGGATGCCCGTGCGCGGTCTCTCGGCCCGCGAGACGGCGGCCACACGTCGGCCCGCGCAGGCCGACGCGGTGATCCTGCTCTGGATGGGGGGCGGCATGAGCCACATCGACACCTTCGACCCCAAACCCGTGGCGAAGACGGGCGGCGAGTTCGCGGCGATCCGCACGGCGATCGACGGCGCGACGGTCAGCGAGATCCTCCCCACCGTGGCGACCCAGCTCGGCCACGCCGCGGTCGTCCGCACGCTCACCGGCGAGAGCGCCGACCATGGCGACGCCACCCACCATGTCCTCACGAGTTATCCCCGCGTGCGGGAATTCGTACACCCGTCGCTGGGGTCGATCGTGGCCGACCAGGTCGACCGGCTCGGCGACCTGCCGGCCTTCGTCACCGTCGGCGGGCAGGCCCCGTCGCCCGGCTACCTCGGGCAGACGGCCGAGGCGTACTTCATCGGCGAGCCGGGAGAGCCCGATCCCACCGTCACGCTGCCGGAGGGGATCGCGCTCGTCCGTTCACAGCGCCGGCTGGAGGTGCTCGGCCGTCTCAACGATGGATTCGGAGCGGACGGAAAAGACCCGCTGGTCGACGCAGTCGACGGATCGTACGCCGCGGCGGTGAAGCTCATGCGGAGTCCGGCGCTCGCGGCGTTCAATCTCGACGACGAACCGGCCGCGATCCGTGAGGCCTACGGCGACACCAGGTTCGGCCGCGGCTGCCTGCTTGCGCGGCGGCTGGTGGAGCAGGGAGTGCGGTTCGTGCAGGTGAACCTCGGCGGGTTCGACACCCATACCGACAACTTCCCCGCCATGCGCGGGCTGGGCGCCGTGATCGATCCGGCGATCGGGACGCTGTTGCGCGACCTCGCCGCGAGCGGCCGGCTGGACCGCACGCTCGTGCTGGTGCTCAGCGAGTTCGGCCGCACGCCCGACATCAACGGCTCGGCCGGCCGCGACCACTACCCAGACGTCTTCAGCGGACTCGTCGCCGGAGGGGGCATCCGGCGGGGATTCGTGCTGGGCGCGACCGATCGGGAGGGGCGGCAGGCCGAGGAGCGGCCGGTGCGGCTGGCGGACCTCCACGCGACGGTCTGCGCCCAGCTCGGCATCGATCCCGACCGGGAGGTCGCCACGCCGCTTGGACGCCCGATGAAGCTGGTCAACGGCGGCCGGGTGGTGAACGAACTGGTGTCGTGACCAGCCCGGCCCGTTCATGATCGGCCGCGCACGCGAGGCAATCCCCGTCGCGTGATCCGCTCACATGCCGCGCAGCCACTGGACCGCAGCAGCCAGTTCCGCGACACCCCCGCGTTCGCCGGCCGGTTCCAGGCCGATCCACCCGCGGTAGCCCCGCTCCTCGAGCGTGCCGAAGACGGCCGCCAGATCGACGTGGCCGGTGCCGAGCGCCGCCGCTCGACCGCGGCCCGTGAAGGCACCGCCGACTGCGTCGGTGGCATGCACGTAGCCGATGTGCCCCGACAGCTTCTCGATCGCCTCGACCGGATCATGACGATGCACCACAAGCGCGCCGGTGACGAGGTCGCACCTGAGCGAACCTTCCGGCAGGCTGGCGATCACCCGCACGAGATCGTCGGGCCCGGCGCGACCTGCCTCGGCGCAGAGCGTCGCCCCCACGCGCTGGCCCCAGGTGCCAAGATCGGTGAGGACGTCGATGAGCAGCCTCCACTGCGGGTCGGGCTCCGCCTCCGGATCGGTCGCCGGGGGCGGCACGTCGCCGATCTGGTTGAGCACGACCTGCGCCCCCAGGTCGTGCGCGAGTTCGAGCGCTCGCTTCGTGGCGGCGATCCGTCCCTCCAGCCGGTCGGCATCGGCGTAGCCGCCACGGGTGCGGAACGCCACGGCCGCGACCACGAGCCCCTCGTTGTCGAGCCACTTGCGGATCTGCCGCAGGCCCGTCTGCGACACCTGTTCCGGATCGAGGCCGCCCCGCGCATCGATCTCCACGCCGCGGACTCCGAGATTCCGCGCCCGCTCAAGCGCAGTCCGCAGGTCGCTGGAGAGAGCCACGGTGGCGACGGCAAGACGGGAAGAGTCCATCGGAAAGGGTGATCCTGTTGAACTGTTGAACGGCGCGATCAGCAAACCTCGGTACCAGAGAGCATGAGGATTGTAGTGTGGGCGAGGCCTGAGGTCCCTTGCTTGCGCTGCGGGCTTGAATGGGAGTCTGCGTCGAAAAACCGGTGAGCCGGGATCGGCGGAAGCTCGAGGAGCATTAGGATTTTTCGAACTTCTGGGGAATGTGCTGCCGGAGGTCGTGGCGGAGAAAAATCCGTAGCGACGAGACTTCTGCCGTCCCGGCGGTGCGTCGTCATACAGCGCCAGGTGGCATTTCCCTTGCTTGCGCTGCGGGCTTGGATGGAGAATGCAGCGGTACTCTCTGCCACCACCCACGTTCAGGAGCCTGCCCAGGCATGCCCACGATCGCCCATGTCACCGCAGCGCTCGAACAGATCGCCCCGTTGCGACTGGCAGCCGAATGGGATGCCGTCGGCCTCCTGGTCGGCAGCCACCGGCCGCAGATCGCCCGCGTGATGACCTGCCTCTCACTCACGCCCGAGGTGGCCGCCGAGGCGGTCCGTGTTCAGGCCGACCTGGTGGTCACGCACCATCCCCTGCCCTTCCGTCCCATTTCGCGGATCACCGCCGACAGCCCCACCGGCCGCGTGCTCTTGGAACTGATCCACGCCGGCATTGCCGTCTGGAGTTCGCACACCGCCTGGGACTCGGCGGCCGGCGGCATCAACGACCAACTGGCCGGACTGCTCGGGCTCGAGCACGTGGCCCCACTCGAGCCCGACGCGATCCATCCCCTGGCCGGCTTCGGGCGGGCGGGCACTGCCCCGGCCGGCTGGTCGGTCGCCCAACTGTCCCGGCACATCGCCCGGCGGCTCGACGCGCCGGGCGTGCAGGTGGTGGGCAACCCGGAGCGACCGGCCGGTCGCGTAGGCATTGTCTGCGGCAGCGGCGGCGACTCGCTCGCCGCCGTGAAGCGGGCGGGCTGCACGACCTTCCTGACCGGTGAAGTCAAGCTCCATCAGGCCCTCGAGGCCCGGGCGGGCGATCTGGCGGTAGTTGCGGTCGGGCACCATGCCAGCGAACGGTTTTCAATGGAAGTGCTCGCCGGGCGGCTGGCCGAGGCGGTGCCCGGCCTCTCCTGCTGGACCAGCCGCGACGAAGCCGACCCGCTCCAGTGGCTGGGATAGAGCCACTTTTTCCTGAACCGCGTGCCTGAAATAAAAATTGCCCCGCGGTTTTCCGGCGCTACACTTAGGGGTATTGCCCGTCGCGGATTCACCTGCCGGAAATGGCGGTTCCATGCCCCGATTTCTGACTGCCCTGCCCGTCTACAACGAAGCGGCCCACGTCTCGGGAGTGCTGGACGAGGTGCTGCGGTTCGCCTCCGACGTGCTCGTGGTGGATGACGGCTCGACCGACGGCACATCGCCGCTGCTCACTGCCCGCGTCGAGCGGCAGGGCGACATCCGCCTCGTGCGTCATCCGCGGAACCAGGGCTATGGAGCGGCGCTGGCCACTGCGTTCCGTGAGACGCTCGCCGGACCGTGGGACGGCCTCGTGACGATCGACTGCGATGGGCAGCACCAGCCGCAGCTGATTCCGGCCTTCATCGCGGCCCTCACCGGCACGTCCGCCGGCCGGCCCGTCGACATCGTCAGCGGCAGCCGTTACCTGAAGCGATTTCCCGGGGACAGCCAGCCACCGGCCGCGCGGCGGCGGATCAATGCCGAGATCACGGCCGACATCAACGCCCGCTTGGGCCTCTGCCTCACCGATGCCTTCTGCGGCTTCAAGGCCTACTCGCGGCGGGCACTCGAGCAGATGCAGATCAGCGAGACCGGGTATGCCATGCCGCTGGAGGTGTGGGTGCAGGCGGCGGCGGCATCCTTGAGGATCGTGGAACTCCCCGTGCCGCTGCTCTACCTCGATCTGGCGCGGAGTTTCGGCGGCGCACTGGACGATGCTGCGACCCGTCTGGCCTACTATCGCAGCGTGCTCGATCGTGCGGAAGCAGCCGTCGCGGCAGCCGCCCCCGGCACAGCTACGTAGTCCATGCATCCATCCTCCGGCCCGCCGCCATCCCGTCGCAGCGCCCATGCACCGCCGTCGGAATCGGGTGGGCGGCTGCTCGACCCGCCGCTCGACGCATCTCCCGACGGACAGGGCCGGTCGATCGAGGCGTTGGTCGACAACAACCGGCTGCTCCGCGCGGCGTTCGACACCCGGATCGGTGACCTGAAGCTCTGGGAATTGGTGGCCGCGACGCGACGCGAGGTGCTCGCGGTCGCCACCGAATACACCGCCAGCTACCGGGATGTCGACCGGCCCACCGACGTGGCCGACTGGATCGCCCGGCCGCTGGTGATGGGCGGGCATCAGCCGGAGCTCTTCCACCCCGGCGTGTGGCTGAAAAACTTCGCGCTCGACGCCTACGCCCGGCGGCTGGGCGGCACCGCGATCAACCTCGTGGTCGACACCGACCGCTGCGCTACGACGAGCGTGGGCGTGCCGGTGGGCTCGCCGCGGGAGGCGCATCTCGAGCAGGTCGCCTTCGACTTTCCCGCCCCGGAGATGGCGTGGGAGGAACGCGGTGTCATCGACCCCGACTGCTTCGCCTCCTTCGGCAGCCGCGTCGATCGACTGCTCAAACCACTCGAGCCCGATGCGATCCTGCGGCGCTGGTGGCCGCTGGTGGTGGAGCGGGCTGGTGAATCCCATCGGCTGGGCCTCGCCATCGCGCAGGCGCGGCACATGCTCGAGGGACGGCTGGGCCTGGAAACGCTCGAACTACCGGTGAGCGAGCTGGTTCGTCTGCCCACCGTGATGGTGTTCATGGGGTGGCTCTTGGCCCATGCCGCGCAGCTGCATGAGTCGTACAACGCGGCGT
>JBILWX010000193.1:0-5247 GCA_044369655.1 Pirellulales bacterium | reverse complement strand
ATCCGCGGTCGCGCCCGCCCCATGCCCGATCTCGCGGTGCGGTACGACGACACTGCGTCCACCCCGTGGCTGGAACTGCCGTGGTGGATCTGGTCACGGGATGATCGGCGGCGGCGGCGGGTGTTCGCCAACACGGGCACTCCCGGCATGCTCATTCTCTCCGACATGGAAACGTTGCGGGTGGAACTGCCGATCTCCGCCGACACGTCTCCGTCGCGCTGGGTCGACGCGCTTTCCCGCATGGAGGAACACGCGTTGCGGCTGCGGCCACGAGCGATTCTCACGACGCTCGTGGCCCGCATGATCGTGGCCGACGTGTTCGTGCACGGCATCGGCGGCGCCGCCTATGACCTGCTCACCGATGACATCGTCCGGCGGCTGACCGGCTGCGACCCGCCCCGTCATGCCGTGGTCAGCG
Source organism: Pirellulales bacterium (assembly GCA_044369655.1). GTDB lineage: Bacteria > Planctomycetota > Planctomycetia > Pirellulales > UBA1268 > CAMCQY01. Next base: position 4,829 of record JBILWX010000193.1, on the reverse strand, counting down.
GCACGTTGCGGCTCCCGGTCGCCGAACTGTTTCCCGGATTCGAGACGGCCGACCCGGCCGGCGAACTGGCGGAACTGCACCGGCAGATCCGCGATCTGGAGTTTCACCCGGAACGCCACCTCGTGCCGCACGACGCGCAGCCCGAGCAGATCCGCGAACTGCTCCTCCACAAGCGGCGTTGGATCGACACGCATCCGACCGCGACTCTGGCGAAACGCCGCTGCCGTGAGATTCGCTCGACCAACGAACGCTTGGCGTTCCACACGCAGGCGCTCCGCGGCAGGATGCTCGACCGCGTCGGTCCGCTGGCAACGGCAGCACGGGCCCGAAAGGTGCTGCGATCACGGGAATATCCGTGGTGCTTTTTTTCGGAAAACGCGCTTAAATCCTTCCTGCTACTGGAAATGGACTGATCCGCCGCATATCTTGGTGATCAATGGATTGTGTTGTTGGCGCCCCAGGGAGAGGAGGCACGATGTCTTTTCGTAGCGCGTCCCGTCGGATCGGTTGTGGTCGCTCGGCTGGTTTCAAGGCTCGCTCGACTCCCTGCCGCTCGACCCCCAGGCAATCTCCCCGCACCACCGTGCGGGGAGCAGCCGTTGCCTCGCGCCGCCAGAAGACCAAGCCCCGCCTGAAAATCCGCGCCGGCTCGACAGCCACCCCCCCTGCGACGCGATTCAAGTCGGCAGCCACCGAGCAAGCGTCCCCGTCGATCCGGCTGGCTTCGGGCACCGAGAAGCTTGCGGCGAAGAAATCCGGCTCCGCGACATCGAAAGCCGCCATCAAGCCCCCCCGCCGGACCGGCGGCGAAAAAACGCCCGGCCTGAACGGTAAAAGCGACCACGGGAGCGAGGCGTCCCTGGACGCCATGATGGTGCAAGCCGTGGAAATTCGGCCGACCGGCACGGTCGTGAGCCGCCGGCCGATGACGAAGCGGCAGGCGGTGCAGCACGTGCCGCACCAGCCGTTCGTCCAGCACAAACCGCCGGCCTGGATGCTCGAGGAGTGCCATGTCGCTCCGGCCCGGGCGGGAGACCAGGCGGAAATCCTGCAGCTGCTCTCCGGCCTGCCTTCCCCGCCGTCGAAGACCGAATTTCACTCCGCCGTCGACCATCCCGACCACGACTCGGCCAACCGGCTCGTGGCGCGGCTCGCCGGCCGCATCGTGGGCCATGCCGAGATCGTGCCGCGGACCGTGCGGCTCGGTGGCGGCACCGTGCAGGCAGCCGTGCTCGATCGGGTCGCCGTGCTGCCTGAGTGCCGCGGCGCCGGCCACGGCCAGCGGCTGGTCCGTGCCGCGGAGGAGCGCATGCGGCAATTCGGGGCAGCGGTCGCCTTCTCCCGCACGCGGATCGCCCCCTCGTTCCACGAGCTGGGTTGGAGCGTGCTCGGCCGAGATTGTGCGACGCCGGGCCGCCCGACCACCATCCTCTCCAGATTGCTCGAGGGGCCGAAACGTGATGGTGAGCCCGTGACGATGCGGCAATGGCGGCACGTGGAACTGCCGGCCATCCTGCGGATCTTCACTCAAAATGCCGCCCGATTCGTCGGGCCGCTCGACCGCAGCGAGGCGTATTCGCGGTGGCTGGTGAGCCGTGGCGCATTTGACTCGATCATCGTCGCTCTGATGGGCCAAGACCGCTACGACCTGCATGAAACGACGGCCCGCATCGTGGGCTACTGCGTGCAGTCGGGCAATCGCGTGCTGGAACTCTTCGCCGACCCGGAGTTCCCGGGTCTCGAAAGGGAGATCCTGGCGAGGGTGTGTGCCGAAGCGATCGAGAACGACCGGCAAGAGATCGTCTACGAGTCGAGCGCTTCCGATCCGCTCCATCAGGCCGTGGCCGGTGGCGAGAGCCTGGTGTCGGCCAACGATCGGATGATCGTCGCGAAGGTCTACAAGCCGCTCGACGTGCTCACGGCAGCGGCACCGGCCGTCGCCGCCCGCGTGGTGGCTGCCGGCATCCGGGAGACGGTTGAACTCGGCCTCGACGCCCCCGGATTTCGTGGCTCGATCATCGTCGCCGACGGCAAGGCCACGGTGCACGCGGGCAGGTCGGGCCGCAGCTACTTGAAGCTGTCGGACGAGGAACTGGCCCGGCTGCTCTTGGGTCAATCCGATCCGATCGAGGCGGCGGCGGCGGGCCGGATGCAGGCGTCGACGCAGGTGGCGGAGAAGCTGGCCATGCAGCTGTTTCCCCGGATGCCGCTGTGGTGTCCGATGTGGGACGACCTCCCGGCGTGACCGACTGCCGGGCAGTTGCATGACGCCAATTGCGCAGGCGTCGGTTCGGGGCTGCCCATGCCCCATCGCCGTCACGCCCCGCGGGATCCCGCCAGCCATTCATCGGCCCACGTGCGGACCGCGTCCACGCCCTTGCGGTGGCAGAAGTCGCCGAGCGTCTCGCCTGTGTGCCGCTCCGCCTTGTAGCAGGCGAGCACCGCCGTGATCTCACGAGACAGATGCTCGAACGGCACCACGTCCTTGTACTGGGTGTTGAGCCGATCGCCGAGCAGCCGGCCGCCGATGAAGAGCGTGTACTTCCCGAGCGTCCGACCCACGATGCCGATGTCGGAGTTGTAGGGGCGGGCGCAGGCATTGGGGCAGCCGGTCATGCGGACCGTGAAGGCGTCGTGGGAAAGGCCGAGCCTGGCCACCTCCGGCTCGAGCGAATCGATCAGCCCGGGCAACGCCCGCTCGCTCTCCGCCACGGCCAGGCTGCAGGTGGGCAACGCCACGCAGGCCATGCTCCAGCGGCGGAGCGTCGAGATCTCCTCGGAGGTCTTCACCCCGTGGTCGTGGAGGATCTTCGCGATCCGCTCCCGGTCGGTGATCGCCAGATCGGTGAAGAGCAGGCTCTGGTGGGCGGTGATCCGCACGCCGGGCCGGATGTCGCGGAGGATCCGCCGCAGCGCCGTCTTGAGCCGGAAGTCGCCGGTGTCGTGGACGCGGCCGTTCTCGACGTTGAACCCGTAGAAATATTTTCCATCGCCTTGCTCGAACCAGCCGATGTGGTCGTCGAAGCCGTGCACGTCGGCCGGATGGCAGGGGGCGAGCGGCTTGCCGAAGTATTCCTCCACCTTCTTGCGGAAGGTTTCCAGGCCCATGGTGTGGATCGTGTACTTGAGCCGGGCCGTCTTGCGGTCGGTGCGGTTGCCATAGTCGCGCTGCACCTTCACGATCGCCTCGGCGATGGCCAGCACGTCTTCCGGCGGCACGAAGCCGAGCCGCTTGGCAAGCGCCGGAAAGGTCTTGGCGGCGCTCGGTGTCACGCCCATGCCGCCGCCGGCGAGCACGTTGTAGCCGAGGATCTTCCCGTTCTCGTGGACGACGAGGAAGCCGAGGTCGTTGGCGTAGATGTCGGTGCAGTTGTCCTCGGGTAGCGCGAAGGCGGTCTTGAACTTCCGGGGCAGGTAGGTCGGCCCGTAAATCGGCTCGACGTCCTTCTCGCCCGACGTGCCTCCGGCGAGCGTCTTCTCGCCCGTCTCGGGATCGGTGAGCCAGATCTCGTAGTAGGCCCGCGTCCGCGGGGCGAGGTGCTTGGCGAGCTTGTCGAGCGTCGCCTGCATCTCATCGCGGACGGGATTGTTGTGGATCGGGGCCGGGCAGCACATGATGTTGCGCTCCACGTCGCCGCAGGCGGCGAGCGTGGACAGCTGGATGTCGTGGACCCGCTGCATGAAGGGCTTCAAGTCGCCCTTTACCACGCCGTGGTGCTGAATCGACTGCCGCGTGGTGAGCCGGATCGTGCCGTTGCCTACCTCGTCGCCGAGATCGATCGCCGCGAGCAGCTGGTCGGCCGTGAGCTTGCCACCGGGGACACACGTGCGGATCATGAACGAGATCTCACGAACGCTCTTGGCCCCCTCCTTGCTCTTCCGCTGCTCCCGGTCGTCCTGCTGGTAGGTGCCGTGGTTTTTGAGCAGTTGGACGCTCGCCTTGCCAAAGCCCGGGGCGCCGTCGACGAGTTCCTTGGCGATGTCGCCCGCCAGATAGTTGCTGGCGACCTTGGCCAGCTCGACGGCGGTGGGTTTGGCGGCGGGGGCAGTTGCGGGGGCGGTCTCGTCTGACATGGTTTCCTGCGGCTCTTTTCGAGGGCACAATGAGGTTCGCTACCCCAGCAGAATAGGCGATTCCGGCCGCGGGAGCGATATGTTCCCGCCCCACACAAAAAAGCCCGCCTCGCGGCTCCTTGGGGATAGGCGGCACAGACCGGCGGAGAGAAACGGGTGGCCAAAACGCTTGGAGAACAGCTGGCTGCCGGTGATCCGGAGGCCTTCGCAGCCCTCTACGACCGGCTCGCCCTCCGTCTCTTCAACACCGCCCGCACCATGACCGATTCCCTGCCAGACGCCGAGGACACCGTGCACGACGTGTTTGTGGAGCTGGCCCGCTCCCGCGACCGGCTCGCTCGGATCACCGACCTCGACGCCTACATCTTCACGATGCTCCGTCATGCGGTCAGCCGGCGGCGGCGCCGCCGGGACGTCGGCCGGCGGGCGATCGATACGGTCGGGAGGCAGCGTGCCGAGGCAGGCCAGTTCACCACGCAGCCGGTGGAACCGGCCGACGACGCTGTGACCTCGGCCGTGGCGGCGCTCCCGCCGACCCAGCGGGAGGTGATCGCCCTCAAGATCGACGGCGGGCTCACGTTCGCGGAGATCGCCTCCGTCCTGGGCACGAGCATCAACACCGTCGCCAGCCGCTACCGGTATGCACTGGAAAAAATCCGCACCATGATCGCAGACACGAAGGCCGTCCGATGAATACTCCGTTCGACCCCGAAACGTCCGCTGTCGAGAAGATGCTCCACGATCGCACGCGGCAG
>JBILWX010000017.1:0-41370 GCA_044369655.1 Pirellulales bacterium | reverse complement strand
CTGGTCCTTCGCCCCCGGGATGCGGCCAAGGCCCTCGGGCTGAGCACCTCGACTCTCAACCGTCTCGCCAGAGCCGGCGAGATCAAGTGCATCAGGCTCGACCGGATCACGCTGTACCCAATGGAAGCTCTGGAATCCTGGCTGAAGGCCAAGCTCGAAGGTGCGGAGCCGAACGACATCGGCCCCGAGGGATCCTGAGAGAAGGCTCCGCCCCCGCGACGAGGATTTGCAATCGCTTTCTGAGAATGATCTTGTGGAAGACCCGAAGTGCCTTGACTGGTCGATTCTGTAAAGGAGGTTCACCGTGGCAACACTCGATGCTGAAACCGGCCCCCGCGGGTCGACGTGGCGAGTTCGTTTCCTCGCCCCCGACAACCGCCGTATCACGATCCGGCTCGGCAAGATCCCGAAACGGACGGCCGAGAGCGCGAAAGTGAGGATCGAGCTTCTCGTCGCCGCCAGGATCGCCGGCCATTCGCTCGATGCCGAGACGGCACTTTGGGTGTCTTCGCTGAGCGAAGGGATTCACGCCCGGCTGGCGAAGGCGGGACTCGTGGCTCCGCGGGAAGAGGTTGTCGCTCCCGAGAAGACCGTCGTCCGGCTCGGCGACCATATCGACCGCTACATCCAAAGCCGGGCGAAACTGAAGCCGAACACGCTGCGGAACTACCAGACGACCCGGCGGCTCCTCGTCACGCATTTCGGGACCAACGAGCCGGTCGAGGAGATCCACGCCGGCCGGGCCCGGGACTACCGGGAGTGGCTGGCAAAAAAATACGCCACGGCCACGGTCGCCCGCGAGGTCAAGCGGGCCCGGCAGTACTTCGAATACGCGAAGGACTGCAAGCTCATCGCCGACAACCCATTCGCCAAGATTCGGGCCGGTTCCCAGCGGAACACGTCCCGGAAGTTCTTCGTGAGCCGTGAGGTGATCGACGCCGTCCTGGCGGCCTGCCCGGACAACGAATGGCGGCTGATCGTGGTGCTGGCCCGGTACGCCGGCCTCCGCATCCCCAGTGAGCTCGAGGAGTTGACGTGGGAGCGGATCGACTGGGAACACAACCGCTTCACCGTGGTCGTCAAGAAGAAGGAGCACATCGACGGACACGGCACGCGAGTCGTGCCGATCTTCCCCGAGATACGTCCCTACCTCGAGCAGGCGTGGGCCGAGGCACCATCCGGAGCCATGGAGGTCGTCCCACGTGGCCGCACGGGCAACGTCAACCTACGCACGGGCCTGTTCAAGATCCTCGACCGTGCGAGCGTCGCCCAGTGGCCCAAGCTCTTCGTGAACCTCCGGGCCAGCCGCGAGACGGAACTGATGCGAAGCGAGCCGGCCCACGTCGTGCACGCGTGGCTGGGCAACTCCAGGGAGGTCGCCGAGGACCATTACCTCATGGTCACCGACGACGACTTCGAGCGGGCCTCGAAAGGGGCCGCGGGACTCGGTGCGGAAGTCGCCGCCCGGGTGCGGTCACCCGCATCAAGAATTCCGGACCAAATTCCGGACCAGTCAGTGCAGGTCAGATGCAATCCTGAGCGATCACCCGAAACAAAAACACCTGCACACCCCGCAGATCGCGAGATGTACAGGTGCTCAGGTACCCCCACGGGGAGTCGAACCCCGGTTTTCGGACTGAGAACCCGACGTCCTGGGCCACTAGACGATGGGGGCGTGTACTGACCGAGCTTTTCGCACCGGCTTTCACCAGTGGTTCTAGCAGTGTCGGATGGGGTGTCAAGCAGACTTGAACCGCTGCTTTTCTGCCGGAATCTGCGGCATCGCCCAGGCGGCTCCGGCCGGCATGGCAGCAATTTTCGGCAGCTTTTCCCTCACCCGCCCCTCACCCGCGCTCAGGGTCGCGGCCGAAACAGCTCCGACCGCCGCCGCCGCCGGCCGATCGCAAACCCGACCGCCAGGGCCGCCACCGCGGCCCCCGCCAGCAGCCACGCCCGACGCGACCGCTCCTGGCGCTCCGTCTGCCGCTCGCTCCGCTCCCGATCCGCCGCCTCCTGCAGATGCTTCGTCGCCTCACGCAGCCTGGCCGTCTGCGTCTGGGACCGACCGGCCAGCGTGACCGACGCGGCCCGCGGCACGCCGGGCGGCGTGGCGGCCGGCCTCCAATCAATGATCTCTCCCTCCCACGCCAGCGGGAGTCGCCCATGCCGCGAGCCCGCCGCCAGCGCCGTCTCCACCGCTTCCACGGCCTGCAGCAGTTCCATCGGCGATTCACACCGGTCCTCCGGCCGCTTCGACAGCAACTGCTCCACGATCCGTCCGAGCCCCGCGGGCAGCTCCGGCCGGAAGGCGGCCAGCGGCGTGGGCTCTTCATGTTGATGGGCCAACGCCACCGCCAGCGGCGTGGCGCCGCTGAAGGGCGGGCGGCCGGCAAGGAGGTGGTAGACGCTCGCACCCAATGAATACAGATCGCTTCGCACGTCGACCGGCCTGCCCGCTGCCTGCTCAGGGCTCATGTAGAGCGGCGTGCCGAGCGTCATGCCGTCCTGCGTCAGGGCGAGGTCGTCTTCGAGCATCCGCGCCAGACCGAAGTCGGCGACCTTCACCTCGCCGGCCGGAGTGACGAGCAGGTTTTCGGGTTTGATGTCCCGGTGCACGATTCCAGACTGGGCGGATTTCACGAACGCCGAACCGACCTGCGACAGCACGCTGAGCGCCTGCAGCGGATCGAGTGGACCGCGGGCCAGAAGCCATGCCTTCAACGACGGGCCGGCGACATACTCCTCGGCGAGGAAGTGAACTCCCTCGATACACGCCACCTCGTGGATCTGCACGATGTTGCCGTGCACGAGCGCCGCAGCGGCACGGGCCTCCTGCGAGAATCGCTCCACTGCGGCCGGATGCCGCGAGGCGTCGCGGCGGAGCACTTTGACCGCCACCTGCCGCCCCAGCGACTGCTGTTCGGCCAGATAGACATCTCCCATCCCGCCGCTTCCCAGCCGGCGCAGGAGCCGGTATCCTCCGAGGCTTCGCCCGGAGAGGTCGTCTTGATGGGCAGCGGCAGGCTCAGGCGTCGACATGCCCCTTGAGTATCGACGCCGCCCGGCCAACCGGCAAACCCATTCCCCACCCGCCACGCGAAAGGATCTCCCCGATGCCCAAGCCCTCCGCCGCCGACCTCCAGAAAGCAGCCAAGGCCGTCGATCTCGCCGGCTTCGATTACGAGGTCACGCTCGACACCAGCGCCGGTCCGATCCGCCTGACGCTCGACGCCAAAAATGCCCCCGGCCACGTCCGCAACATGGTGGCCCTCGCCGAGAGCGGCTTCTATGACGGCGGCTGCTTCCACCGCATCATCAAGGGCTTCATGATCCAGGGTGGCTGCCCGGAAGGCACCGGCACCGGCGGGCCCGGCTACCAGATCCCGGCGGAGTTCAACCGCACACCGCACGAACCCGGCGTCTTGTCGATGGCCCGCACGAGTGATCCCAATTCGGCCGGCAGCCAGTTCTTCATCTGCCTGGAGAAGGTGCCGCACCTCGACAACCAATACACCGCCTTCGGCCGCACGGCTGATGCGGCAAGCCTCGATGTCGTGAAGGCGATCGGCACCGTGAAGACGGGGGCGCAAGACCGGCCGGTGGAACGGGTGACGATCAAGAAGGCGACCGTCACGAAGAAGGCCAAGTAGCGGCGGCGACGAGGCTCAATCCTCGCGGAATCGTTCCTGGGGCACCGCTGCCGCCCGGCGGCGGCCGCCGAAGAGCGTGCGGAATCCCAGCACCACGAGTGCCAGCCCACCCGCGGCCGATAGCATCGCCTGCCCATTGGTGGCGACATCGAACACGGGGGCCAGTTGCTCGAGCGTGGGAAAACCGCTGCCCGGCATCCCCCCGGCGGCCTGCCCGTCGAATGCCGGTGGCGGCTGCAGGGTCGGTGCGAAGGCCTCTCCGCTGGGAGCGGTGCCGATCGGGGGCTGCTGTGCCAGCCGATCGATGGCCGCTGCCGCCATCCTGATGCGCGGGGCCTGCTCGGCCGCCTGCCGGCCCTGATCGATCGCGCGGGCGTCGGCGTAGGCGGCCGCAGCCGCGGCGGTGAAGCCGCTCGAGCCCGCGGTCGCCAGAAACGTGCGAAGCCGCGTGGAGCAACTGCCGATCGTGTGTCCGTTGTTCTGACCGAAGAGCACGCCGGCCAATTCACCACGCTCGTTCAGGATCGGGCCTCCGGAATCTCCCTGCCTGGCCCCGGCCGCCAACTCCACGAACTCCTTGGGATGGCCGGTGCCTGGCGACAGATATTCCGTGCAGCGGCCGGTCTGGGCGCGGTACGGGCCGCGACCGTAGCCGGCGATCGTGAGCAGGTCGCCGGGGGCGGGGGGCGAAGCGGCCAGAGGCACCGGTGTCGCCGGCGGCTTCCAGATCACCAACGCCGCCAGGTCCCACGTCTCGTCCGAGCGAACGACGGTGCCTGCCGTCTGAAAGCCGTCGGGAAACTGCACGAGCACCGCGGAGCGGGTGTCGCGGACGACGTGCCAGTTGGTGAGCACGAGCCCTTGCTCGTGATTGGCATCGACGAGCACACCCGAACCGAGCGACGCCCCCGCCTTCTCCGCGGCCACGATCCGCACCACCGCCGGATGGGGCGTCTGCCCGCTCAGCAGGTAGTCGGAGTAGGCCTCCGGTTCCCACGTGCCGGCCGGCTGCGCCGTGGCCCGCGAGCCCGCCAACGCGACCACCCACACGATCCAGAAAAGGTGCCAGGCACCAAATCTGGATAAATGGGGCAAGCCGACTACCCAGCCTGCCCAGATTTGGTGCCAGGCACCGTTTGTACGCATGGGAGGTCTCCCGGTTGCGTGACCGCGCGGCGCTACCGTGTGGTGCCGCGGGTGGCCTGACGCCGCGTCTCCCGGTTGATGATCCGCTTGAGCAGTTCGCGTCGCAGTCGCTCGCGTTCGCGGAGGGCTTCCGTTTCCGCGGGAATCGCGCTGACCGATGGGGAAAGGAGGCCGTTTTGATGGCTGATCATGGGCAATACTCCTGCCTGCTGGGCGGCGACCGGCCTTCGCCGCATCGCGAGGTATCGTCCACGCCCCGTGCCGCACGGCAGGAAAAAAATCCCGTCTGCCGCGGCCGTCACAATCGGCAGGGTTTACCCGCCCGCAGGCGGACGAATGTCCCTTGCTTGCGCTGCGGGCTTGGATGGCTACGGGCTTGGATGCACCACCGAGAAACCGGCGGCGCGGAGCTGCTCGTAGACCGCGATCGCGTGGTCGCGGCCGGAGGTTTCCACGGTCACCTCCACGCTCGCCACAAACACGTCGGGGCCGGAGAAGGCCCGGTCGTGGACGATCTCCTGCACGCTCGCCCCGGCGGCAGCCAGTGCCGCGGTGAGCTTGGCGATGCCGCCGGGCCGGTCGGTGACCTGCGTTGTAAACCGCCAGAGCCGTCCGTCGGTCGCCAGCCCGTGCTTGATCACGCGATCGAGAATGGTGAGGTCGATGTTGCCGCCACAGAGCAGAAGCACCACCCTGCGGCCCGCGAGTTCCTTCCCCACATCGCCCATCACGGCGGCGAGGGCCGCCGCGCCCGCCCCCTCCACGACGGTCTTCTCGAGCTCGAGCAGGCGGAGCACCGCCAGCGAGATCGCCTCCTCGCCGACCGTCACCACGCGATCGACCAGCGGCGCGGCGATCGCGAACGGCAGGCCGCCCACCTTGCCGACGGCGAGGCCATCGGCGAGCGTCGGCCGCGTCGACACCTGCACGGGCCTGCCAGCGACGAGCGACGGCGTCAGGCTGCCGGCCGCCGCGGGCTCGACGGCGATGATCCTGATGTCGGGCCGCAGGCTCTTCGCGACCGTGGCCACGCCGGCCAGCAGGCCCGCGCCGCCGGTGGGCACGACGATCACCTCGGCGTCGGGCACGTCTTCGAGGATTTCCAGGGCCATGGTCCCCTGCCCCGCGATCACGCGGGCGTCGTCGAAGCCGTGCACGAGGTTCAGGCCGTCGCGGTCGGCCATCTCGACGGCCAGCCGGCGGGCGTCTTCGAACGAGTCTCCCTCGAGCACGACGCGGGCCCCGAGCTTGCGGCAGGTGGCCACCTTCACGAGCGGCGCAAACCGCGGCATCACCACGGTGACGGGAATCCCGAGCAGCTTCCCATGGTAGGCCAGGCCGAGGGCATGGTTGCCGGCCGATGCCGCCACCACGCCGCGGGCACGCTGGGCGTCGTCGAGCAGGAGCAGCGCGTTGCGGGCTCCGCGTTCCTTGAAGCTGCCGGTCCGCTGGAGCAGATCGAGCTTGCACCAGATCTGGCAGCCCGTGAGGTCGGAGAGCGGGATGCTCGGCGGACAGGGCGAACGATAGATGCCCGAGCGGATGCGGTCGTGGGCCTGCCGGATGTCGGCGAGCGTGACGGCGGCGAGGGGCGGCGAGGAGTGCGTCATGGTGTCAGCCGCTCGGGGCGGTGAAACGCGCGGACGTCGATCCATTCCATGCCGGCCCGCCGCGCCGCTTCGATGCCGAGGTCGCTGTCTTCCCAGACGACGCACCGCTCCGGCCGGGCGCCGAGCCGGCGGGCCGCCTCCAGAAAGGGATCGGGGTCGGGTTTGTGCCGCGACGTGTCTTCGCTGGCGACGATCGTGTCGAACGCGGCGGCGATGCCGACATGGTCGAGGATCTGCCGGCAGACACGCTGGAAGCCGCCGGTGACGACGGCCATCGGCACCCTGCCCCGCGAGCGGAGCACCACCTCCACGACCGGATCGATGGGCAACACGTGGGCGAGTTGGGCGAGGAAGACTTCTTCCTTCGTGCGGGCGGCGTGTTCGATGTCGATCGCGATGCCCTTTTCGGCGGCGAGCGTCGCCACGATATCCCGCGTGGGCCGGCCGCCGAGCGCGTAGAAGCGGTCTTCGTCGAAGTCGATGCCATGGGCTTCGGTGACGGCCAGCCAGCCGCGGTAGTGGGCCGGCATGGTGTCGGCGAGGGTGCCGTCGCAGTCGAAGAGGAGAGCGTCGTGGTTCTGGAACTGCCACATGGGGTGAATTGGGGGCTGTTGGATGGAGTGGAAGGCCAGGCAAGCGGCCGCCAGAAACAAACGTCGGGACCCGTGACCGTATCGGCTCAGTTATAGGTTCGCGACTATAGGTTCGCGACGACAACGGGCCCATCCCGAGCCGGAACATGGCCCGCCGGGGAAGACTGGGTGGATTTCGGCGAATCTCCCAATCCCGGCCTCCATGCCGGAAATGCTCATGGATCGGGTGGCGGTGAGTCGATCACTCCCGACGACCATGCCGGTTTTTCCGCGCAGGGACTCCCCTGCCCGGTGAACTGGCGACCGCGACGGATATGACAGCGATGGAAAAATCCGCCAATCGTTCCAGGAAGCGTGCTACCGCCCGGAGGAGAGCCATTCGCCGCAAGGCAGCCGCCTGGCATCGCCGGGTGCGCCGTGCCGTGGCGATCGCGCTGATCGCCGCCTCGATCGCGGAGGCACCGACGCGACTGGCGCACGCGCAGATTGGCCAACTCGGCGGCGCAGGCGGAGCCGCCGGTGTCGGCCAGAGCGGGATGGGGGCGGTCGGCGGCCTCGTCAACGGCGCGGCGGCGCGGCTGGCAGACCTCGACGAAAACGGCCCGGGCTGGATGTATTACGGCATCAACGCGGCCGATCGCGGCCTCGGCTATCGGGGCAGCTACTACACGATGGGTGGCTTCATCCCCTACGCCGAAGATGACCTCGGCGGCGTGTGGAACGCCGACCTTCGTGCCCACTTGAGCAACTATGGCGGCTTCTTCTCCAACGTCGGTGCCGTCCGCAAGCAGTTCTGGGGCGGCACGCTGTTCGGCCTCGGCGTCTACTGGGATTACGACGGCGACCAGAATCAATACGCCGACACAACGATCACCGACTCGAGCGGCAGCTACGTCTTCGCCGGCGGCCAGACCTACCAGCAGGTGGGCGTGTCGGCCGAGTGGCTCACCGACTACGGCAATCTCCGCAGCAACGGCTACATCCCGGTCGGCACGACCGCGCAGCAGATGGGGCCGTTCGTGGGCAACTCGTGGCTCTCTCAGACCGGCATCAACGCCGGACTCGCCGGTGCCGATCTCGAGGTCGGTGCCTACATTCCCGGCCTCGCCGACTGGGCGGGAATGGTGAGCGTGGGCGGCTACGCGTTCGGCAATGCCCGTTACAACACCGTGAACGGCACCGACATCGTGCCCTACTTCGGCGGTGTCTACACCCGCATGGATCTGACCCTGATTCGAAACTGGGACTTTTCGCTCCAGGCCAACAACGACAGTTTCTTCGACTGGACGGGCTTCGCGAGGCTGACCTATCGCATGGGCGGCTCGCGACGCCGAAACGTGCCCGATCAGATGGAGCAGCCGATGATGCGGAATGAGCACGTCGTACGGGCCCACCGCGCACCGGAGCAGGCGATCAACCCGATGACGGGAATGCCGTTCAGGGTCTTCCACGTCGACAACACCGCGCCGGCGCCGGCGCCGCAAGGAGGTGCGCCGGCAGCCCGTGCTGTCGCAGCAGCCGCCGCCACGACGGCCGTCGCGGCCGGCGCAGGCACGTGGGAGAACCCGTTCACCACGCTCGAGCAGGCCCAGAACGCCGCCAACGCCGACTATGACATCGTGTTCGTGCACCAGGGCCGCAGCCCTGCCACGCCCTACATGACCCCGACGACCGGCTACACCTTCCAGGCCAACAACCAGTATCTCGTCGGCGAAGGCACATCGCTGCAGCTCGAGACGGCGAACGCCGGCCTCGTGCCGCTCTGGACCGCCACCGCGTCGACTGCCTACCCGGTGATCACGAACCCTGCCGGTCCGGCGGTCGTCCTCACGGACTCGGCCGACCCTGCCATACCGGGCATGACGAGCGGCGCCACCGTCTCCCATCTCCGCATCACCGGGTCACCCGTCGGCATCTCCGACGGCGGCGGGTTGCCAGTGGCATCGGGGATGACAGGCCCGGGCTCTGCCACGGTCGACGACGTACAGATTTTTGGCAACGGTCCCGGCCAACGGGGTGTCGAGATCAGAGATCTGGCAGCGTCCAACGCCGTGCTCAACTTCTCAAACATGAACCTGCAGAACCTGACCAACGACGGCTTCGTCGTCACCACGGGGAGCGGCGGCAATCCGTTTGTCAACCTCTCCAATTCGACGATCAAAAACACGACTGGCTCGGGCATCGTCGTCGAAAATCTCTCCGACCCCACGCCCGGCGCGGGCCGGGTCCGCGTAGCGAGCACCAGCGTCGACAACTCCACCGACGCCGGTGTCTTCGTCGCCAACGGCAACGCGCTCATCGAGGGCAGCACCTTCACCCGCAACGCTATCGCAGGCGTCTATGTTCAGGATGCCGACCCAACCGTTTCCGGCACGGCCGGCGCGGGAGTTTCGACCGTCCAGGTCGCGAGTTCTCGCTTCAGCCAGCAGGCGGTGGGCATCTGGGCCAACGCGAACTCCGGCACCACGAACATCACCCTCACGAGCAACGTGATCACCACGGCATCCTCGCCGTCGGGAGCCAACGGCATCATTCTGTCGGTAGGCGAAATCACCGGAACCGGCACGACCGGCGTGGTCAACGCCACCGTCACGGGCAACAGAATCGCGCCGGTCCTCGTCACCACATCGACCTCCGGCACGACGTCGACCTCGGGCACGAGCACCGCGCTGACCGTGGGCAACATTCTGTTGTCCACATACGGCGAACTCATCACAACGGGCACGCCCGCCACCGTCACGGGATTCACCCCGTTCGGCACGCTCAACATCAAGGCGCTCAGCCTCGATCAATTGCAGAGCCTCAACAATGGTGCGGGTGTCGCCACGTCACCGGCCCCGTTGAGCAACGGCGCCCTCATCATCATCCCGCCGCCGCCGAACTACGACGCGTCGCTCGCCGTGCCGGCCCCGACCCCCTGAAAACCGGCCCGCGGACGGGCGGAGCGGCCGTATCGCCGTGGCGAGCAAGCCTTGTTCTTGCCGTGCTCGCCGGAGGAGGGTGTTGTTGGACAGTTGATCGGGCGGGAGTGTATTCGCGGTTGGAATGCGGTAACGGCGGTCGAGTCAGGCGGGTTGTGCGAGAGCGGGGGGTACGTTGAGCCTCCATAGGCCCCGGCTCCGTGATGAACGCGATCAGCCGGATATCGCCGCCTACCACGAGGGGCGAGCGCCATCTTTTGTTCGGCGTGGATTTCCCGCCCGCCCTTCGCTTCCGAAAAGCCGGTGGCCGACCTATTCTGACGTGGCCGTACCCAGGCGTGTGGCGCACGGCACGTCAGCACTCGGAAGACACTGCCATGCCCGGATCGCCCGATCACGACGCACCGACGCCCTCGTCGCAGCCGGAAGCGGAGAACCGTAGCCGATCTGCCACGACCGTCGACTACGAGCACTCCGTCAGTCTGCCGAAGCTGCTGGAGCAGGTCGGCGCGTCGCTGGTGGTATCCACGTATCAGGCAGGCAAGGTTTTCACCGTCGGCGTCCACGAGTCGAAGCTCGTCGTGCGATTCCACCACTTCGAGCAGGCGATGGGAATCACCCGCACGCCGACCGGCCTGGCCATCGGCACGAAACGGCAGATCTGGCTGCTCCCCGCCGCGCCGCCGGAGCTTGCCCGCCGCGTCCAGCCCGAGGGAAGCCACGACGTAGCCTTCCTCGCGCGGCAGGCCCACTTCACCGGCCCGATCATGGGCCACGACCTTGCGTGGTGCGGCGGCGGTCTGTGGTTGGTCAACACGCTCTGCAGCTGCCTCTGCACGCTTGAGCCGAGGGCGAGCTTCGTGCCTCGATGGCGGCCGCCGTTCATTTCCGAAACCACCATGGAAGACCGCTGCCACCTGAACGGGCTCGCGGCCGACGACGCGGGTCCCCGGTTCGTCACTGCCCTCGGCGAGAGCGACGCGGAGAACGGCTGGCGGGAGCGGAAGCGGGACGGAGGCTGCCTGATCGACACGACCTCCGGCGAGGTGCTCGTCCGCGGCCTGTCGATGCCGCACTCGCCGCGGATATCCCGGGGCACGCTCTGGCTGCTTAACTCCGGGCACGGGCGGCTGGAGCGGTACGACCCCGGCACTCGCACAACCCTGCCGGTGGCGACGCTTCCGGGTTATACGCGCGGCCTCGATTTCTTCGGCGGGCTGGCCTTCGTGGGCCTCTCCAGGATTCGCGAAACGGCGGTCTTCAGTGGGCTGCCGCTCGACGCCCGGCGGGACTCGCTCCGCTGCGGCGTGGCCGTGGTCGACTGCGGGTCGGGCGAGGTCGTCGCCACACTCTTTTTCCGGTCCGGCGTGGACGAGATCTTCGACGTGCGGGTGCTGCCGGGCTATCGGAATCCGGCGATTTCCGGGCCATATCCCGATATCGACGACACGGAAACGATCTGGTTCGTGCCGGGCGGGAGTCCCGGGTCGTCCTCGCCGAATTCTTGACGGGCAAGTACCCGAATAACATGATAAACCAGCCGAATGGGTGAACGCCCCCCAGGGTCCAAACCCGCGTCGAGACAAAACGGCTTGCCCGGGCTCAGGTCATGTCCTTTGGAGACTTTTCGATGGCTCGTAATTCCGGGGTTGCCGCCGCGGCTCACGCGTTTGGCAGGAAGAGATGGCTCCGGATCCCTCCGTCTCGCGCAGGCACTCGGCGGCGGTCGCGACGCTCCACGACCACACGCAACGCCCGCAGACTGCGGCTGGAGCAGCTCGAACCGCGATTGGTGCTGTCGGGAACGCCGATACTGTTGAAAGACATCGTTACGGGATTCTCCGGCTCGACTCCAGAATCTGTCACCGCCGTCGGCTCGACTCTGTATTTCGCCGCCGTAGACAGCACGGCGGGTATCGAGCTCTGGAAGACCGACGGCACGGAGGCCGGTACCGTCCGTGTCAAGGACATCCGGACGGGAAATAATGGTTCAATCCCGCAGGATCTCACCGCCGTCGGCTCGACGCTGTATTTCACAGCAGACAACGGCACGTCGGGACGCGCGCTCTGGAAGACCGATGGCACGGAGGCGGGCACCGTCCGCGTCAAGGACATTCAGGCGTTTCGATCGTCGCCAAGCGATTTCACCGCCGTCGGCTCGACGCTATATTTCACGGCTGATGACGGTGCGGCGGGTCGCGAACTATGGAAGTCCGACGGCACGGAGGCGGGCACTGTCCGCGTCAAGGACATTCGGGCGGGAAGCGCTGGCTCAGACCCGCGCTATCTCACCGCCGTCGGCTCGACGCTGTATTTCACGGCTGACGACGGTACGTCGGGGCCCGAACTCTGGAAGACCAACGGCACGGACGCGGATACCGTCCGCGTCAAGGACATTCGGGCGGGAGTCTCCGGCAGCTCTCCCCCCCAATTTCTCACTGCCGTCGGCTCGATACTGTATTTTAGGGCTAGCGACGGCATATCGGGAAACGAACTCTGGAAGACCGACGGCACAGAGGAGGGCACCGTCCGCGTTAAGGACATTATTCCTGGAATTGGTTCGTCGGAACCATTCTGTCTTACTGCCGTCGGCTCGACACTGTATTTCTCGGCGCAAGACGTCACGGCGGGTCACGAACTCTGGAAGACCGACGGAACGGCCGCGGGCACGGTCCGCGTCAAGGACATTTGGGCGGGCTGGCGCGGCTCAAACCTAAGTAATCTCACGGCTGTTGGCTCGATGCTGTACTTTTTGGCTGACGACGGTCTGTCGGGTCCCGAACTCTGGAAGACCGACGGCACGGACTCGGGTACCATCCGCGTCAAGGACATCCGGGCCGGACGCAATGGTTCAATCCCGCGCGATCTAACCACGGTCGGCTCGTCGCTGTATTTCACAGCTAACAACGGCACGACGGGTCGGGAACTCTGGGAGACCGACGGCACGCAAGGGGGCACGTTCCTAATTGACATTCGGCCGGGAATCCTAGGCTCGGAACCGGAGTACCTCACGGCCATCGGCTCGACGTTGTATTTTTCCGCGAATGACGGTCCGTCGGGTCGCGAACTCTGGGTCCTTCGCGATGCCGGCGAGAACAACGCGCCCACAATCTCAATGGCAGTCTCGCCGGCGAGTGTCACTGAGGACGGCACGACGAACCTCGTCTACACCTTCACGCGGACAGGCCCGACGACGAGCGCCCTGACGGTGAACTACACCGTCGGCGGCACCGCCACCCTGGGCACCGATTACACCGGCATCTCGGCGACAGGCACCACCAAGACGATCACGTTCGCGGCCGGTTCGGCCACGGCCACGCTCACCGTCGACCCCACCGCCGACACCACGGCCGAGTCCGACGAGACCGTGATCCTGACCCTTGCGTCCGGCACCGGCTACACGATCGGCACGACGACGCCGGTCACCGGCACCATCACCAACGTCGCTCTGCCGCCGATCGTTACGGTCGCAGCCACGTCGGCCGACAAGGCGGAAGGCACCGGTTCTGCCCCGACTCCCTTCACGTTCACGGTCACTCGGACGGGCGTTCTCACGGGCGCGTCAAGCGTGGCATGGGCCGCGGCAGGCAGCGGTGCGAGCCCGGCCACCGCCGCCGACTTCGTGAATGGCCTGCTGCCGAGCGGCACCGTGGCATTCTCGGCTGGAGAGACCACGAAGACGATCACGGTGAACGTGGTCGCCGACGCGCTCGCTGAGGCCGACGAGGGCTTCACTGTCGCGCTCTCCTCGCCCTCCGGGGCCACGCTCGGCGTGCCCGCCCAAGCGTCGGGCACGATCCGCTCGCCTGCCCCGCCGAAGCCCCCGCAACCGCCGATCTTGCGACCCGCGGTGGTGCAGTCCGCGCCGCGGGTCACCATCGCCGGGCCGGCCGAACCGGTCTCGCGCGGGGCCGAGGTGCCCTTCGTGGTCGAGATCTCGTCGCCAGCCGGCACGGGAAAGAGCATCACCGTCAACTACTCGACGCTCGATGGCAGCGCGAGAGCCGGAAAGCAGTATGAGGCCGTCAGAGGTAGCCTCGTGTTCACCGGGCAGGAAACAAGCAAGACCATCCTCGTTCCCACGATGCTCGATTCGGTCGCGAAGCCTTTCAAACCGGATCGATTCTCGATCCGGCTGACTGCGGCGAGCGGTGCGAAGATCGTCGCCTCGACCGCGATCGCCACCATCGCCCCTATTCCGCCCGGTCTGGCGATTTCCAACATCACGGTCGAGGAGGGCAATGCGGGCACGAAGCAGGCGCGGTTCGTGGTCACGCTCGGCACGCCGAGCGATCTACCGGTGACCGTGGACTACGCCACGGCTGACGGCTCGGCCTACTCATCTGACGGCGACTACACTGCGATCCCCAGGACGACACTCACGTTTGCCCCCGGCGGCCTGCCGTACAAAATCGTCACGGTCAACGTCGCCGGAGACACCGCGGCGGAGAACAACGAGGTCTTCTTCGTGAACCTCTCGAACGCCAGCGGCGCGGCGATCACCAAGGCCACCGGCACCGCCACGATCCGCAACGACGACACGGCTCCGAAGACCACCTCAGAGTTCCAGATCACTGTCGACTACGCAACATCAGTCTACGGTGCCGTGCCTGCGAACATCAGGGCGATCTGCGAGAAAGTGGCGAAGCGGTGGTCGGAGGTGATCGTCGGCGACCTGCCCTCGGTGACCGATCCGGCTCTCGGATTCACCGATGATTTCCGGATGACGGTGACCATGGGCCTGCTGGGCACGGCCAGTGGGACCGATGGCAGCAATCAAGCGTTGGCGAACGCGAAGCCGCTGGAGTTTCGCAAGGATGGCGCGAAGCTGCCATGGCTGGGTATCACCGGGATCGACCCGGCAGACACGGATCCACAGGATCTGGAAGCCACGCTGCTCCACGAGTTCGGCCATGCCCTCGGCCTTGTTCCCGAGGTCTGGGACAGCAAAAATCTCGTTCTCTCGCTGACCGACGGCCCGCTGTACGTGGGCATCAACGCCGTCCGCGAGTTCAACACGATCTATGGCGAGAGCGTCAGGGGCATTCCCCTGGAAAAAGAGGGCGGAGCCGGCACGAAAGCGGCTCATTGGAGCGAGCCGCTCATGAAGGCGGAAATCATGACCGGATTCATCGAGCCGCCCGGTACTCGCATGCCGCTCAGCAAGATCACGGTGGGTGCCCTCGCCGACATCGGCTACACGGTCGACTACGCCAGAGCCGATCCGTTCACCAGGCCTGCAAATGTCACGGTGCCGTCCTACGCCTTCGGCGGACTGCCGAATGGCGGCGCAGGCGGTGGCGGTCCCGCCCCCTTGCGCAGGCCTCAGCCCGCGGCGCTCTTCGCAGCGGCCGGATTGCTGCCGCAGGCCGGCTCAGCCTCCGTAAAGCCGGCCGTCTTCGCCTCCTACAGGTACCGCTCTGCAGCCGCAGGCTGATTGCTCAGGCCGACGCCACCGTTTGTCCGGTCGCCAGCAGCCCCGCCCCGCCGGCGACCGGCCGCGTATTCAACCCCAGCCGGTAAAGACCGCCCCACCCACCCGCGTCCACGTCGGCCCGCAACCCCCGGCTTCGCCGCGCCTCGAACGCATCGCGGAAGTGCTCCGTCACCGCCCCCGTGCGGCTGTCGCGGCTCGGCACCACGCACCGGCGGCAGACGTTCGTCGCCCGAAACCGCACCTCACCAACCGAAAACGCCCGCGGCTCGGGCGGCGGCAGGTCGGCATACGGATCCACTGGCAGGTCCGCCGGCAGATCCACGCACGACGGCTGCAGCTCCTGCCGCGCAGGGCTGGCCAGCGTGTCCTCCCAGAAGGCGTCACAGTCGCCCAGTTCGAGATTGGCCCGGAACCTCCGCCTTACCTCCGCCAGATCGAAGCCAAACCAGCGGCCCACCTCCACGAGCGTCGCCGTCGAGACGAGCGTGGGCCCCGGCGCATCGCGGTCGTCGGGGAACCCGCCGTCGGCCCTTTCCTGTAACAACACGCCCACACCGAGGGCCTCCGTGAGCCACTCGCACGGCCCCCCCTGCCCCGGCACGAGATGAAACACCCCGCGGCCCAGATGCCGCAGGCGAGCCATGTCGGCGGCCGGGAACGCTTTCGCCGCGATCGCCGCCGGATCGACCCAAAGCGTCACGAGCCGCTCGTCGAGCTCGAACTCCGCCCGCACCGCGTGAAAGAGCGGCGACCGCTTGGCGTTGAGCACGCGGCCGTCCATGTCGACCAGCCGCCAGCGGCGGTCGTGCTCGAGCGCCCCGCACGGCAGCACGCCGCACTCGCCGAGATCGAGCCCGTCGAGGCTTTTCACGGGAAAAATCGTGATCCGATCGAGCGTGGGCATCGGGGATACCGGGAAAAGCCCGTTCTCGTGAGCGTTGTTCCGGTGAGGGAGCAGCAGCAGGAATGCCTACCAACGTGGCAACCTGTCACTGCTCCATCCCGGTGTCCCCCGGCTCCCGCCGCGGGCCTTTGTCAAACGGAGCGTCGCCGTCCACGGTCGTGCCGGAATCCGGGGGGGTCACATCTTGAAATTGAAGGTCTGCCAGAGGAGCCGCAGCAGCCACTGGCCCACCGTGCGGCTCCCGACCTTGATCCGCGCCGTGCCCCGCATGCCCGGCGTTAGGGCGCCGTCGGGATCGTCGAGCGACATCATCGCCTCGTAGCTCGTCGAGATCGGCAGCTCACGCCCCGATTCGTCGGTCTTCGTCGGCACCTGGCCGCCCGCCTTCACACTGAGCCGCTCCGACCCGGTCTCGATGTGGGTCTCCGCCAGCTCGTTCACCTTGCCCGTGAACGTCTGCCAGGGGAAGGCGTCGAGCTTGAGATCTACCGGCTGCCCGCGGACGACGAACTCCACCTCCGACTGGTCCACCACCATCACGCCCTCCAGCTTCTCCACCTCCCCCACCATGCACAGCACCGTACCCTCGGCATAGATCGCTCCGAGATTCTTGTCGTCGAGCGCATTGCCCGACCACGCCGGCAGCTTGCCCGCGGCCGCAGCCTCCTTCGAGGGCGGCACGCTCGTCGGCGGCAACACGACCCCGTCCCGGGGCGCGACGAGCACGAGCTCCTCCCGATCCTTCCGCTTCTTCGCCAGCTGCTCCTCGACGCTCTTGAGCGACTCCTCCACCGTGCCGATCTCGAGCCCCGCCGCCGGATCGGTGAACCGCTCCCGCTCGAGGCTGTTGAGCCGGGCCCGCGACTGCGCGGCCTTTCCCTCCAGATCCGCGATCGCGAGATCGAGATCGATGCTCGACAGCCGGGCCAGCTCCTGCCCCTTTTTCACGACGTTTCCCGACTTCACCGCGAGGCTCTCGAGCCGACCGGCGACCGTCACATAGACCAGCTCCTCGCCCCGCGGCCGCAGTTCGGCGGCGCACCACACCCGCTGGGGCAGCGGAATGAGCGCGATCGCCGCCAGCACCGCCGCCGCCACCAGGCCCGACACCGTCACATTGAGTGCCTTCACTTCGTCTCGCCTCCCGGGAACATTGAGAAATTTGATCATCCCCTGCAACGGGCGGATCACCAAGCCCCAGAGGGCGCCAGCCGCCAGGATCTGCCCGAGCACCTGGAGCCGGTAGGGTTTGAACACGCTCCAGGTGAAGACGAAGATCGACGCTGTCACCATCCACATGTAGAGGCTCGACGCCACGGCATAGAGGGCGAAGAGCGCCCGCTTCCGCTGCGGCAGGAACGGATCCTCCGGCTGCTTGATCCCCAGGCACCACCGCGTGGCGGCACGCCCCAGGATGGACGTGGCCTTCTGCCGCAGGTTCGGGATCTCGAGGATGTCGGAAAGGATGTAGTAGCCGTCGTACCGCATGAGCGGATTGGCGTTGAACAGGATCGTCGACACGCTCGACACGAACATCACGTCGAGGCAGAGCTGGTTGAAGATGCCGGCGTGCGAATTCCACCAGAGATAGGTGGCGATCGAGGCGATGATCACCTCGACATACATCCCCGCCGCACCGATCGCCGCCCGCTTCCACTTGCTCGGCAGCATCCAACTGTCGGACACGTCGCAGTAGAGGCAGGGGGTGAACACGAGCAGCATCATCCCCATCTCGTGGCACTCGCCGCCGTAGTGCTTGCAGGAGAGGCCGTGGCCGAATTCGTGGAGGACCTTCGTGACAGCCAGTGCGATCGCCAGATAGAGCCAGTTGCCCGAGGCGAAGAACTGGTGGAAATCGGGGAGCTTCGACCGGAAGACGTCGAAATTCACGAGCACGAGCATGACGGCGCTCATGACGAAGCTCATCGCCACCGCGATGGCCCACGGCTCGAACAGCCAGCCAAACCAGGGATCGAGCTTCTTGAGCATCCAGTCGGGATCGATGCCCCGGAACCGCAGCGACATGATGTTCGCCAACCACGCCATCCACTGCTTCCAAATTCGCTGCCGACGGCGCTCGAAAAGCTGGGGCCCCTGCCCCGGCCGGTCGCCGATCACAAGACCGCTGCGGTGGAGCGTGGCGACGAACCGGGCCAGTTCGTCGAGCGTGATCCGCCGCGGTGGAAACCGGGCCTCGAACTGCTCCTTGAGCTGGTCGAGGCTGACCGTGCCGTCGAGCATGTCGAGCAGCGCGTATTCCTCCGGGCGAAACCGGAAATAGGAGAGCGAGATCGGGTCTTTCACGACCCACCAGGCCTGCCCCTGGTGGACCTGCCGATTCGTGACGAGGTCGCCACGGCGCCGCAGGCCGACGGGCCGCGTGGTGCTCGGACGAAAGGCGTCGGCGGTGGCCATAAACGCGCCGCTCTATCTACGGACAGGGGGCAGAGGCGGCTGCTGCGAGTGGATGATGAGCGTGGCGGTCTGGCCGGCCCGCAGCAGCCACTGCTGCGTGCCCTCCAGTTGACGGTTTTCCACCTCGGCGAACACCCGATAATCGCCGCCGCTCTCCACGATCGGGCTGGTGAACACGATGCGGCCCTTGAACTGTTCCCGACGGTTGTCGGCCAGCACCACCTCGGCCGTCACCGGCCGGTCTCTAACCTGCTCGGGATTCCAGCGGGCCGAATCGACGTAGGCCTCCACCCGCAGCTTGTCGGCACGGACCACGCGGGCCAGCGGGTCGCCCGGCTGCATCCACTCGCCCTGATGCGGAAACACCTGCACCACCACCCCGTCGAGCGGTGATTTGATCAGCCGACGCTCGATGGCGTTTTCGGCGGCATCGACCTCCACGCCCTTCGAAATCGCCGCCAGCCCCGAGACCTTCTTCTCCAGCTGCGCCTGCTCGATCTGCAATTCGCTCTTCTGCTCGTTGAGCTGGAGCCGGTTGAGCTCGACACGGGTCACGCTTCCCGGCACCTTCCGATCGGATTCGGCCGCCTTCTCGAACTCGATCTGCGCCACCTTCTCGGCCGCCACGGCATAGCGGACATCGACGTCGCTCTCGGCCTTGGCGACGGCCTGATCGTGCTCGGCCTTCGCCTTGCGCCGCTCCATCTGCGGCTGGTTGTCGTCGATCTTGGCGATCACGTCGCCCCGCTTGAGAACGTTGCCCTCGCGGACCAGCAACTCCTCGAGCACGCCCCCCTCGCGGGCCGGCACCTTCGCCTCCTCCACCAGCGACACCAGGCACCGCTCCAGCACCGGCTCGCCCTCGACGGCCAGGGAAGCGGCGGCCGGCAGCACGGCCAGGGCGATCGCCACGAGACGCAACGCCAGCGGAGCAGCGAGCCACGATACCACCCGGAGTCCCCCGGCTTCCGCCGGGGGCTTCTTGTCGACTGCAGAGCCATCGCCCGCAGGAAGCCCGGAGCGGAAGCGATGGGACTCCGTGTGCCTGACGCGATCACGCTGACCGAGTCGGACTCCACATTTCGCAACCATCAAGCGAACGCTTGCCATGAAGGCTCCCTACCAGAGGCGAAACAGAATCTGCGATTGAACGAAGGCGATCACGTCGTGAAACCAGACGTAGCCCAGCGGCCGCTTGCCACAGGCGATCCGGGCGGTGACTGTCGCCCCCGCGCCCAGTTCCTCCTTCTCGTGCCGCTCAGGGTCGATCGTCACCCGCACGAGCACCGTGTTGCCCGCCTCCCCACGCACCTCGGCCTGCTCGTGGATCTCCTTGACGTCGCCGTGGTGGCGGGTGCCGGGATCGGTGGCGAGGATGTAATCGACCGTGAGTTCGCGGCCGGCCTGCTTTGCGGCGATGGCCGCGCGGTTGATGTGGCCCAGCCGGTCGTCGGGCATGTGCACCTCCAGCTCCCACGGGCCGGTCTTGTCGGCGATGCTCATCAACGACTGCCCCTTCTCCACGGGCCTGAGCGTGAGCCGATCACGGACCTGCCAGGTGACGATCACGCCGTCGATCGGGCTGCGGACCTCGAGGTCGTGCTTCTTGGTCTCGTAGAGCTTCCGCTGCTGCTCCAGGCTTTCGATCTCCCGCTGCAGCTGGGCTGCGCGGCCGGCGAGCCGGGTCTTCTCGTCGGCCGAGATTTTCTTGTCTTCGAGCAGCGCCCGCCGGGTGGCGACGAGCTGCTCCTCGCTGGAAGCCTTGCGGCCGAGCACGTCGGTGATGGCCACCTCCAGGTCGGTGTTGCGGAGCGTGGCCAGCAGCTGACCAGCCTTGACTTCGGCGCCATGCTCGAGCCCGCTTTCCAACTTCTCGACCACGCCGTCGATCCCCGCGAACACGTCGCGACGATGCACCGGCTCGAGCGTTCCCTTCCCCTCCAGCCGCAGTTCGGCCGGAATGAGAATGAGCGCGGCGAGGGCCGCCAGCGCAGCGAGCATGGCGAGTAGCGTGCGCGGCAGGTTGCGGGCCGTCGTGAGCACCCGCGACTTTCCGAGCAGGTCGATCAGCCCGTAGAAGGGCAGGCTCGTGTGCGCGAGGGCATTGGCGATCGCCACCTTGCCATGCTCGGCCACGAGATCGACACGCGCCCGCTTGCCGTCGTCGAAGCTGCTCGACGAGAACCACTCGGCGACCAGCGCGGCGATCGGCTCGGGCGTCACCTGGGGACCGGCCTCCGCCTTCGCCACCGCCACCGCATCGACGCCGCCCGGTTTCACCACCGGCGTGGGCCGCGGCTTCTCCAAGGGGATGATCGCCAACGCCGTGGCGTGGGATTCGTCGATGTAGTGCTCGAGTTCCTCCTCGATCTGCGGCGGCAGTTCCCGGGCGGGATCGGGATGCCAGAGCGGATCGCCCGCCGTGGCCACCACCCTGACGAGCGCCTCGATGGCCTGCACGGCCGAGGCCCGCCGCTCCACCGACTCTTGCCCGCTCACCGCCTCCAGCCGCAGCTTCCGCCGCCGCCGCACCAACACGCTCACGCGATCGCAGCCGATGATCCGCCGCGCCTCGTTGGCCAGCACGAACGCCGTGGCCACGGGATCGAGCGATTCATGGACGGCTCGGCTGAACCGCTCCACCTGCGTGAGCGCCGTCTGCTGGGAATCGAGTGTCTTGAGCTGCCGCCGGCCCAGATAATCGGCGGCGACCGCCGACACCTGTTCGAGAAACGTCAGATACCCGCGTTCGACGTCGGGCTGATTCTGCTGATGAAACACCTCGATCAGGCCGGCCCGGACACCGCCTCGTTCGATCGGGGCCGCGATCACGAGCAGGCCGGTGTCGTTGGCAGCCACGGCTTTTCCGGAGGCACCACCCGAGCCGACCTCCGAGTGCGGTGGCACGAGCAGCCCGGTGGGGCTCTGGACGAGCGCCTGCACGAGAGCCCCGTGGGCGGCCTGGGTCTCGGGCGTGGCGGCGATGCCGGTATGTTCCACGCCCGCATGACAGATCGGCTCCACCCGGCCCCCGTCGCCTACGAGCCAGACGAGCCCGGCCACCGCCTCCATCGCCATGAGCACGCGCTCGAGCAGCCCGCGGAAAAAGTCGGCTTCGGCGAGATCACTGCGGGAGAGCTGCTCGATCTCGGCGACGAGCGCCCGGATCTGGCTGCGTGCCCGCTCGATTTCAACTTGCTCGTCAATGCTCATCTGGATTCAATCCGGCGTCGTGTGCGGAGAGCCGTCGTCCATGATCGGGCCGCATTCCCTGCGGTATCGCGACCCGATCATGGCCGGCTTGATTCAACCCTTAGGCCCTGGACGAGGGCTGATGCACGATCCGCCGCTGCACGTCGGTCTCGAGCACGCCGAAGGCCTGCTCGTGCCGGGCGACGGCCATGGCCAGCGCCGCCGCGAGCCGCTTCGCCGTGAAGAAGTTGACGATGATCCGCTGCGTGAGTTGGATCGTGTCGGGCGAGGTGCCGGCCACCTGCTTGTTGAGACCGAAGTCGACGATCAGTTCCTCGGGCGTGCCAGTGACACGGCAGAAGTTGGCGTATGTGGCGACGATGTGCGACTCATCGACGGGAACCTGCTGGGGCATGGATTCGGCGGAACGGGATTCATCAGCCATGGAACGCTCCAAAAAGAGAAGACAAAACCTAAAACCTGGCGATGGACATCCCGCCGGCCGGCTGGCCGCAGAACCCATCGGGTCGACTAGTCTACAGCCCTTCTCCCGTGGGGACCATCTACCGGCAGCGAGACCGCCGGCTTTTTGGGTCCGACAAGCCCGCTCTGCACCGCAAAATCATCAAGGATGCCGCAGCCACCCCGGTATGCCAGGCGTCTGCCGAGAGGGTTGCGAGAAGCCCGGCGGCCGGTCGTTGGCCATCACGATTCAGCGGGAGGCCAGCCGTGGCGGGCAAGCCAGTCGACGGAGACGAACCGCCTCGCCAACGACCGGAAGGCACGCAGCGCATCGCGCTGCCAGGAGGGTTCGCCTGCGGCGGCGACGGCCGATTCGCCGTCGATCTCCAGGCCGCCGAACCTGAGTCGACAGGGCCAGCCGCGGGCTGCCGCCACCGTGTCGAACCGCTCCGCGATCCGCAACGCCCAGGCAGCCCCGAACGTCTCCCGAATCGCGAGAAAGACAGTATCGATGGCAGCCGCCGGCAGCAGAGGTGGCCGCGCGGATCGCTCGCTGCCGGCGACTCCTGCGGCGCGGCCCCGGCGGGCCTGCACCGCCGCCAGCAGCGTGCCAGCCAGCACCAGCACCGCAGCCGCGACGTCCCAACCAGACACGGCGACGTCGTGACGGGTATCCAGGGACGCACCGGGAAGAAATCCGCGGAGCAGGATGAGCTGCCCGAGGGCCACGCAGGTGACCGCAGCCACCCGCCGCGTACCGGCAAAATTCATCCAGCCAACGAACACGAGCAGCGGCATGAAACACCGCTCGAGCAGATGGAGGTCGGGCAGGCTGCCCGGCCGCATGAGCAACGCGGAAACCGCCGGCATCACCAGCACGACGGCCAGCGTGGCGACGATCAACTGCCACACCCCGTGCTGCGGCCGCTTCGCGCCCAAGAGCGACATCGCCGGACAGAGCGAAAGCGACACCACCGCCAGACGGGCGGCGGCAGCCGCTGCCGGATCGGTCAGGCCACCGGTCGCCCGCGTCCCCATCTCGCCAGCCAGCGACAGGCACGCCGCCACCGCCCACACCGCGGCCGGCACGGCCGTGGAGCCGCGCACCAGCCACACGCCCCACGCCGCCACCGCCGCTGCCAGGCAGGCGGCCGCACAGGCGGCAGTGGGCATCACGCTGGTGGGGAGCAGGGGCATCCCCACAGCCTATGGAGGCGGGAACGGTTCATTCAACGCCGTGGACAAAAGAGACGGGTCGTGACGGTCGCTCGGGGCCGGCAGGAATTCCGGGGCGTCGGCCGGCCGCGACGCCGATGCTCCTCCGTGAGTACCGCCTTGGCCGGCCGGCCCTCACCCCGGATTCACTCCATGCATGCCCCTCTCTCCGCGCGGGCGCGTTCCGCACCGCGTCTGCCGGTCCTGTGTTCCATGCTGCTTCTCGCCGGCTTCGCCGCGTGGACTGCCCCGGCCAACGCCATCGAAATGTTCACCTACTTTGGAGACGGCAGCCGAATCGGCCTGCCAAACCTCGAGGTGCCGGTGGAAGCCTATCCCGGCATCCCCCTCCGCAGCGATCGGCTCCGGGCGCGACGGCGGGCCGCGCAGGCCGGCCCCGGTGCCGCCGTTCGAATGGGGCCGACTGGCCTGCCGACCCGCCAGGGTGGCATCACCATCCGCCCCCTGCCGCGGCAGCCGCTGACGGTGCCGGTTCCGGTTCCCGTGCAGGAGCCGTAACAGGATCAGGCCGCGACACAGCCGCGGACCACGTCAGCCGCCGCCCGCCTTCTTGATCGCGGCGAGCAGATCGGCGGCATCGGCCCGCGTCGCGAACATCGCGTCGTTGTCCAACACCTCCTCGAGAATCTTCCGGGCGCGGTCCTTCTCGCCCCGGTCGACGAGGAGTTTGGCGACGTAGTAGGCGCCGTCGGTCGTGAGCTGATTATTCTGCGTGATCTGCGAGAGAATCTTCTCGGCATCTTCGCGGCGGCCGAGCTTGTAGTAGACCCACGCCAGCGTCGTCAGCGCATTGGCCTGATGGGGCGATCCCTCGCGGTGCATGGCGGTGTTCGCCTCGGCCATCTCCAAGGCCCGCTGCCGAGAATCCTTGTCCTCGGCCTCCACCAGCACCAGTGCCAGCGAATTGCTCGCCGGAAAATTGCCCGGCGACTGGACGTGCGCGTCGTTGAAAAACTTCCTGGCCGTCTCGTAGTCGCGTGCCACCCGGGCGATCGCCCCGCGAACCACCTTCCCTTCCAGACTCTTGGCGTCGATATTCAAGGCGCTCTCGGCGTTTTTGGTGGCCGACGCGAGATCGTTCTGCCCCAAATACCACTGCGCCGAGGCGAGCAGCACGGCAGGATCCTCCGGCGCCGACTTCACGGCCTGCTCGATCAACTTGCGGGCCGTGTCGCGTTGCTTGGCATCGTCATACAGCCGGGCCATCGCCAATTCCGGATGAACCGCCTTGTCATCGAGCTTTTTTGCCTCGCGAAACTGCTTCAGCGCGTCCTCCGGCTTGCCGAGTTGAAACAGCACGATCCCCAGCCGCTGGTGGGCGCTGGCGTTGTCGGGGTCGAGCTCGAGCCACCCGCTCAGATGACGCTGCGCCTCCGCCCACTGCTTCCGCGCCTCCGCCACGGCGCCGCCTCCGGCATGGCAGCGGATTTCGAAGTCGCGTTTCCGCTTCGCGTTTTCGGTGAACGCAGCGGTGAGTTCCGCCGCCTTGCCGAACAGCACGTCGGCCTCGGTAATCCGCCGTTCCTGGAAGGCCAGGTCGCCCAACACGAGGTAGGGCTCGGGATCGGTAGGAAACTTGACCGCCGTGTCTTCCAGTTCCGCCCGTGCCGGCGGCAGCTGGTTCACGCCCAGCCAGAGCACCGACATCATTACCCCCGGGGGCGGAAGCTTGGGGTTGTTCGATCTCGCCCGCTCCAAGAGGGCCCGACAGCCGATGATGTCCCGGTCGCGAAACCGGGTGATCGCATTGTTGATGTCGCCGTATTGAGCGTCGTCCGACACGGCCTTTCCCACGAGCGTCTGGGCAGTGATCTGCCCCTGGGCGACCGCCATCGTCTCACCGCCCATGCCCCTGACCACGAGCATGGCAGCCGCCAGGACACCGAGCCGGGACCATCCCTTCGCAACCATGCTACACATCTCCAGTGGAGGGGTTCGCCTCGAGAATCGCGGCCGTGCGCGATTCGAAGGCCTTCTGGTAATGTATCGGTAAGGAACGAATTTTTCCATGCGACACAGCCTGTAGCGCGGAGCAGAGCGATGCTGGGAGCGGTGTTCGAACGCGAGGTGCAGGCGGTGCCACGGGCCCGCGGCCTGTTCGTCGCCCGGGCCGTGTATTGCGGGGCGCTTCTGGGCATCGTCGCCACCTGCTGGCTGGTGGTGACCGGCACGCAGGCTGTGACCACGGCCGGCGATACCGCCCGGTTTGGCGCCACGCTCCTGCGGATCCTCGCCCCGTTGCAACTGTCGCTGGCGATGCTCGCCGCCGCCATGACCAGCACCGTGGCCGTCACCGCCGAGAAGGATCGTCGCACGCTCGAACTGCTGCTCATCAGCCGCCTGAGCGACGGCCAACTCGTGCTGGGCAAACTGGCCGGCAGCCTGCTGCGGGTGCTGCTGCTTCTCCTCGCGGCGGCACCGGTCTTCGTGATCGCCTCCCTCTTCGGCGGCGTCGGCATGCCGCAACTGGCCCGTGTCTTCGTCGTCACCGCCGCAGCGGCGCTGGTGGCGGCGAGCGTGGCCACGTGCGTCGCCTTCTGGAAAGACACCACCTTCCAGTCGCTGGCCATCACGACTTTCGCGATCGTGGCATGGGTGGCCGCCGGCGAGGTCGTGGCCGGTCGCTTCGGGCCGGCGGTCGGGGCACAGATGTCCCCCGCCCGGGCGGTGTTCGCGGCGTTGGCCCCTTCGGGCGGCGGCACGCTGCTGCCGTTTCTCGGCGTCTCGGCGGCCGTCATCCTCGTGGCCAACATCGTGGCGGTGAGCCGGGTGCGGGCCTGGAACACCACGCAGGAGGTGCGGCGGCAGTCGGGGGCGGAGGACGCTGGCCGCTCTCCGGCCGCAAGGCGTCCGGCACGGGTGGTCTGGGACAACCCCGTGCTCTGGCGGGAGACCTGCACCCGGGCACACGGCAAGGCGCTGCTCCTCGTTCGCCTGGCCTGGCTTCTCCTCTTCGGGGCCGCCGTCGCCGGCATCGTCGCCGAGGCCCGGCAGGCTCGGCCCGACGGGCTCGCGGTGGCGGTGGCGGTGGTGCCGATGGCGTTGGCCAGCCTGCTGGCCGTGGCGGCGATGGCCGTCACCAGCATCACCACCGAACGGGATCGCGGCGCGCTCGACGTCCTGCTCGTGACCGATCTGGAGCCGGCCGAATTCGTCTGGGGCAAACTGCTCGGGGTGCTGATCGCGGCCCGCGAGATCGTGCTCCTGCCCCTCCTCCTCTGCGGGGCGCTGGCTGTGTCTCGCATCACCACGGTCGAAAACGCCATCTACATGGCGCTCGGGCTGGCGCTGCTGCTCTTCTTCGCGGCGGTGCTCGGCCTTCACGCTGGCCTCTCCCACACGGCCTCACGGCGGGCGATCGCGGTGGCGCTGGGCACCGTGGCGTTTCTGTTCGTGGGCGTGGCCACGGCGATGCGGATCATGGTCGCGTTCGGATCGAGTTTCGAACTGCAGCTCGCGCCGTTCCTGGCGGTGATCGTCGGCGGTGCGGTCGGCCTCTACGCCGCCCTCTCCGCCCGCAATCCCTCGCCGGCGATCGGCTGGGCCTCGGCACTGCTGCCGGCGCTGACGTTCGTGGCGATCACCGGCTTCCTGCAGGGCAATGCACTGCAGGTGTTTCTGGTGGCGGCGGCGGCCTATGGCTTCGCCACCCTGGCGATGCTCGTGCCCGCGATCGGCGCCTTCGACCTGCTGACGGGCCGGACGACGACCGGTGAATGAGCCGCCTACTGCCGGCTCAAACCGGCCGGCGCCTCGGCGACGGCGGTCTGCGTCCGGCCTTCGGCCGCGTCCTGTTGCAGCTTCTCGAGCCGGGCGGCGATGTCCGGTGACTCGAACCCCCGCGCCACGGCCTGCCGGTAGCTCTCGATCGCATCGGTAGGCCGGCCGAGCGACTCCTGCACCATGCCCTCGAGCGCCAGCACGTGCGGCGGCGTCTGATTCGGCGGGTAGCTTTCGCCGAGGATCGCCAACGTCGCGAGCGCCCGCTGGGGCCGCCCCAGCCGGCGATAGACTTCCGCCGTCTCGAGAATGAGATCCCGATCGTCCGGCGCGATCGCCAGCGCGCGATGGAAGTCGGCCAAGGCTTCCTCGGGCCTGCCCCGGGCGAGCGCGACCTGGCCGTGCAACCGCCACGCCTTGTCGGAGCGGGGCGCCACCCGCACCGCCTCACGGGCGAGTTGATCGGCGTCGTCGAGCAGGCCGAGTTCCATGTACATCCGGCCGCCGTCGACGCAGAGGCTCGTGTCACCGGGCGAGAGCCGCAGCGCTTCGGCGATCTGGGTCACCGCCGCCATCCGCTCGCCCCGCTGCCAGAGCACGTCGGCATAGTGCCGCCGGGCGTCGATATCGGTGGGGCAGTTTTTCACCGCCTGCTCGAGGAGCCCCTCGGCCCGCAGCAGATCGTTGCGATCGGCGGCCGAAAGCCCCTCGTTGCACAGCCGACGGGCGTCGGCGACATCCTGCGCCACGGGGCCGCTGCGGGGGATCAGCCGACAGCCCGAGCCCATGGCCACGCTCACGAGGGCGGCGACAGCGATCCCGCGGACGACAGTGGGAACGGCTCTGGGCGGGAAAACGGGGCGGGCGCCAGCCGCGGGCGAACCGGGAAGGCGATGCTCCCCGCCCCGATCCCGCGCGGACCGCCGTGCATCCGTTGCTCTCGTTGAAGGCATGGGTTTCATCGAGCACCAGGCTCCCTGACCCGGTTGTGCAGCCCTCGAAGCCCGCTGCGGAAGCGGCTGCCGGACGCGGGGACAGTAGTTTTTCAGCACCGCAGACACAACGGTTCTCGACCCCGCCGGAGGGCCATGACCACCCGAGCCACGCCTCCCCGCCGCCGTGGTTTGCCTCTCTTTCCGAAGTCCCCGAGGCGGCACGAAAGTGAACGGTCTTGCCGCCCGCTCCCGGCATTCTTAGGAGTTCCGTGCCGATCATCCTGTTGTGGATACCAGCCCGGCCGGTGACGCCATGCCCCCATCCCTTTTTGCCCGCCTGCTCGGCCGCCTGCTGGCGGTGTCCGCGGGAATCCTGCTGGCAGTGGTCGTGTGGGGCGGCTTCGAAATCCATGACGAAACGGTGGAATCGCCCGCTCCGCGGGCGGTCCGACTGACGGCGACTGCGGAGCCGGGAAACGCCATCGAATACGTCGAGGGATACGACGCCGGACTCCGGCGGGCGACGGCCGAAAACAGGCCCTTGCTGGTGATCTTTCGGGCCGTCTGGTGCCGTTGGTGCGCGGAGTTTGCCCAGGGAACGTTGGTCGACCGCAGGCTCGTGGGCCTGTCCCGACAGTTTGTCTGCGTCACGGTCGATGCCGATCGGCATGCCGCCGACTGCCGCCGGTTTGGGGTGAAGGAGTTCCCCACGGTGATCCTGTTGACGCCCGGCGGCGGCGAACTCCGCCGCTGGACGGGCTGCCCAAACGCCGACGAACTGGCCACGGCCATGGCCGGGATTGCACCGGTGACGCGGATGGCCGATGCCGACGACGACGACGCAGCCACGACGCGGTGATCCAACTGACGGTGATTCAGCCTGACGGTGATTCAGCCTGACGGTGATCCAGCCTGACGGTGATCCAGCGGCATGACGCTGGCAGCGACCGCTCAGGCAGCCGGTCGGCGACGCTGATGCATGAATCGCACCTTCGGATCGGCCTGCATGCTGCGGGCCTCATCGGCGTATTCCTGGGGTGTCATGCGGATCCGTCGCTCGAAGCGGAACCTCGACACCACCCACGTGCAGGCGGCCACCACCGCGGCGGCGGCCACGAGCGGCAAAAGCGCCCGCTGCGCGGCGGCTGATACCCGTGCCGGCTCGTGCGTCAGCTCGGTCGAACCGAGGATCGCCACCAACGGACCGGCCGACAAGACGGCTACCGTCACGAGCAGTGCCAGTCCGCCGGCATGCCCTGCCAGCGAGAAGAGCGTGGCCGGCGAAAAGATGCGGGCCAGGCCCGCCACCAGGCTGATCCGCCCAAGCGCCGGCGCAGCCCGCGCCAACTGCCATGCCGAGCCGTCGAGGAGCACCCGCACCGTCAGGCCGACCGCCCCCGCGGCGGCCACCAGTGCCAGCGTCGGGAGCACGACCCCCGCGGGCAGGAGCAGATCGAGCCGGGGAGACGCCGCGGTGTGATCTACGGCCGCCGACAGCGACTGCTGCATCATCGCCGTGGCCGCCGGGAAGGTGGCCCGCGCCCAGGCTGGCAAAAGCAGGAGCGTGGTGCCGACGGTGGCCACCCATGCCGGCAACGCCGCGAGCGGCATGAGCCCCTGACGGCGGGCCAGTTCGCGGCGGCGGGGCGTGGCGGGAATCGTGCGCTCGGCAGCGTCGCTCATCGGATCACCTTCCACCGAAGCAGGCATCGATCGACCGTAGCATCAGGGCGGCGCTGCCGCCGGCCCAGGCATCCGCTCCCAGCCACAGGCTGGCCAGCAGGATGAGCGAGGCGAGCCCCTGCAGCAGGCCGGGTCCGGGCGCGAACGGTACGGCCCGCAGGCAGATGCTGCTGGCGAGGTGAAAGGCGACGATCGACACGAGCGCCGGCATGGCGAGCGCGGCGGCCAGAGAGAACGCCATCGCGGGGACGGTGATGGCCAGCGTCGTGAGCCACTCCTGCGACGCACCCCCGAGGACAGTGCCGACGGGGACATGCCGCACACTGTCGATCACCCCTCCCACCACGGCAAGGTGTCCGCCGGCGGTGAAGAAGGCGGCCAGCCCCACCCACCAGGCCAGCCGCGTGATCCCCGCCGAATCGCCCGCCGCGGCGGGATCGAAGTCGTCGGCCCACGACAGTCCCGAGACGCTGCCGAGAATGCCGCCGGCCCAGGCCGTCGCCGCCAGCACGCCCGCCGCCGCCGTGCCCATCAGGAACCCGACGAGCAGTTCCCCTGCCAGTACGGGCAGGAGCGGGCCGATCGGCCGCGTCGCCCCTGCCCCCTGCGCGGCCAGCGCCATCGGCACCGCCACGACGGCAAGCGCCACGACCAACGTCATCCGGATGCGCGTTGAACCGCCCGGCAGGATCGGCAGCGTGCCGGTGCCCACGGCCGCCGCGATGCGACCACAGACCCCCGCCGCCACGACGATCTCAGGCGACAGTGCTTCAGCCATCGCGTGATCCAAGGGGGTGCCGGAGCGGTGCAGGGCTTGCTGAAGAAATGGATTTGAGCACGAGGAGACGGAGGCGAGGGGTCGGCGACAGCTCGAGGAGCATTGGGCGTATCCTCGCCCACGCGACGAGACTGTTGCCGCCCCGAAGCCGGCGCGATACCCAAGACGCATGCGGCGTTTTATGGCGGCGGTGCTGCGGCACGAAACATCTCCACGAAGCGTTCCACCATCCACGGCATCACGAGCACCAGCGTCACCGCCATCGCCACGAGCCGGGGTGCGAGCCCCACCAGTGGCTCGTGGATGCCGGTGGCCGCCTGCACGAGGCCAGTGATCACCGCCACCACGAAGCCTGCCAGCAGCATCGGCGCGATCACGAGCAACCCTGTCAGGATCGCTTGCCGCACGATTTCCACGAGGTCGCCGCCGGTCATGCCCACGCCTCCTCAGGATGCCGTGTGTCGGATGCCGTCGAGCAACGACCTGACCACCAGCGACCAGCCGTCGGCCGCCACGAACACCATCAGCTTGAGCGGCAACGAGACGAGCGTCGGCGGCAGCATCACGAGCCCCGTGGAAACCACGAGCGTCGCCACGAGCACGTCGAGCACGAGAAACGGCAGCAGCAGCCGGAAGCCGATGGAAAAGGCCGTCTTCAATTCACTGACGAGGAACGCGGGCAGCAGGGTCTCCACCGGCACGTCGTCGTAGGTGGCCACCCGCTTGGGCGCGGACGGATGACGGGCGAGGAAATAAAGCATGGTGTCGCGATTTCCGGCCTGCTCGATCTGCGTGGCCATCCAGCGGCGGATCGGCAGCGACCCCTGCTCGTAGGCTGCGGCGAGTTCGATCCGGCCCTGCTGGTATGGCTCGACGCCGTCGCGGTAGGCGGCCGTCCAGACCGGCCACATCACCAACGCCGACAGGAAGAGGGCCAGCGACGTGAGGATCTGGTTGGAAGGAAGCTGCGGCGTGCCGAGCCCCTGGCGCACGAGCGAGAGCACGATCGACATCCGCACGAAGCAGGTCGTCATCAGCAATACCGCCGGAGCCAGGCTGGCCACTCCAAACATGACCGCGGCGGAAAGCGTGGCGTCGAGCGACCGCGTGCGGAACAGATTCGCCAGCATGCCGGCCAGCGCCGGGGCATCCGCTCCCTCGGACCGCGAGACCGGTCGTGACGCTGACGGCTGTGACTGCTCGGGCAGCGGTGGCGGCACAGGGGCGACGCCGACGGCGGGCTCGGCAGTCGTGGCCGCTTCATCGGCCGCGTGGGCGACCCCCGACGACGCGACCGACACGACCGCCACGAGCATGAGGACCACGAACGCGAGCGGCGCCAACGGCACCAGCTGCGCGGTGCGGTGAAGGATCATGCCGCCTCCCCGCCGGTGCGGGCGGCCACCGCGGGCTGGCTCTGTGGGCCGCCGATCCGCGGGGACACTTTCGGGCGCAGGGGAGGATGCACGCCGCGGCAGGCCGCGGCGATGCAGGAGGTGGCCTGCGGATCGGAGAGTTCCGCGAGCGTCTGACAGCCAGCTGCGGACACGCCGACGAGCAGGGTCTTGGGACCGAACCGCACGATTCGCACGGCATGCTGGCCGCCGAGCGAGCCCTCGCCGAGCACCTCGAAGACATCCGGCGGCAGGATCGCCGCCCGGCGTTTGGAGAACGCCGTCGCGGCGGCCACCACCCCGAAGGCGGCCGCGATCGCGGCCAGGAGTTTCCAGTCGGAGAGTTGGCCGGTTCGACCGGCTGCCGAGGTCGAGCCAGCTGCCTGGTCGGCCGACGGTGATGTGCCGTCGGCGGCCAGCGGCAGGGCGGGCAGAACCTGCGGGACGGCGGCGGTCGACTCCGGTCCCGCCGCCAACGCCGGGCCGCCGCTCGCGCAGAGGGCCACCAACAGCACGGCTGCCCGACCGATCCCGGCCCCACGGCCGGCGTGGGCGGGCTCCGCATCGTGGGCGTCGCCGACGCCAGACCAGTCGATCCGTGGCTGATGCATGCCCGGGGAAGACGGCCCTCCGGCCCGCGACTGATCGCGACGGCCGCCGACCCACCAGAGAAATCCCGCCAGCAGGCCGACGCAGAGGCTCGTTGCCGCCAGCCAGACCTGCCGCGGCACCTCGGCCAGACGGCCGGCGGCCAGCATGTCGACGATGTCACCCGGCGTGCGCGGCGTGCCGACCGTCCCGACCGCGGCGGGTGATGCGGCGCGTTCGGCGGCAGCGGGGCCGCCGGCCGCGGCCCTGCCGGCCTGTTCGCGACGGGCCAACGACGGCGAGGCGACAGGGAAACTGGTGATGACCACCCGCCGCTGCGCCGGATCGCGGGTGGCGGGCAGGAGGCTCAGCACATGCCTGCGTATCCGCTCGATCTCGTGCGCCTCGATGGCAATCGGCTGGAGCGCGGGCTGGCCTGCCCGTTCAGCGGCCGCGCGGCAGGCGATCTGAAAATAGCTGTCGGGCACCGCGATCGAGACAAGGATCGACTCTGGTGCGTCGGGTTGCGTGGCCCGGGCGGCCGGCTGGGGAACGGCAGGCGGCGCCGGCGCGGGAGGTGGCGGCGGCGGTGCCGCCACGATGATGGCAGAGCGGGGCCGGATCTCGGCAGGAGCGTTGGCGTCGGCCAGTTTCTGAGCAGGGCCGGGATGGTCGGCATCCGGGGTCGCGGACCGATCGGCCTGCCATTCCTCCGGCCCGGGCGGGACCGGCGCCGTCGCGGATTCCGCGGCACCGAATTCGACCGAGACGTCCACCGTGGCCCCCTTCACGAAAGCCAGGGACTGCCGCACCTTCGCGGCCAGATGCTGCTCGTGCGCGATCCTCCTGGCGAGCGCCGGATCGGCGACGGCCAACGCCTGGGCCTCCGTATCGGGCGGGGCCTCGAGCGGCCCGGAATAAACACGGCCGCTCCGCAGGTCGGTGACCGCCACGCGTTCCGGCGCCAGTCCGGCGATCGACGCGCTGACGAGCACGCGGATGGCCTGCACGCGGGCCGGGTCGAGTTCCATGTCGGGCTGGGTGCGCACGTTCACGCTGGCGGTCTTGGCGGGCCCGCCGCCTTCGAGGCTGTGATGGTTTTCGACGTCGTAGAGCACCGCCGCCCGCTCGATGCCAGGCATCGAGCAGATGACGAGCGCCAACTCCTCCTGCGTGGCCACGCGCAGCAGCTCGTCCTGCACCGCCCGGCTCTGCCAGGGACTGTTTTTCTCCAGGGCGCGGCGGAGGCTGCCGCCAAACTCGCGGGGCAGCGCCTCGGCATCGACCAACGCCCGCATGTAGGCGCTCTGCCGGCTGCGCGGCACGAAGACCCGGCCGCCATCGGTGCGATGATCGGTGAGTTGGGCACGGTCGAAGGCCGCTTCCATGATCGCCATCTCGGACGACGGGAGGGGCATGCCGGCGAGCAGTTCGACCTCTTCACTCGTCGGCCGGTCACGGAGCAGCCAGACCGCCCAGCCGATCGAAGCGGCGACGAGGCCGAGGGCGATCACCTGCGCGGGCGTGATGGCCGGCGACAGCCGGTCGCGGAACGATGGCGAGGGATGCTGTGCGTCCATGCACGGCCCTTCGTGACGGGGAGAAGAACGGATTGTGGGCGAACTGACGGGCAAACGTCGCGAGTGACGCGACCATGGTGTCGACGCAGGCAATGGCGGGAAGCGACCGGTCGGTCAGGCGGCCAGCCGGCGGGCCTGCCGACGCGGCAGCCGCAGCGTGATGGCCACGCCTCCTTCCGGACAGTTGATGGCGCGGATGACGCCGCCGATCCGGGCCACGACGGACCGCACCGCCGCCAACGCCAGCCCGGCTCCTTCCGGCACGACGTTGGCATGGTACGACCCGCCCGAACTCTCGTTCAGCCACTTTTTGACACGCTCGGGGAGCGCCGGTCCGGTGTCGGCCACCTCGATCTCGATCGCGTCTCCCACGTCGACGGTGGTGACGATCACCTCGGCACCCACCGGCGCCTCGCGGGTGACATCAGGCTGAGCAGCCGACTCGATCGCCCGGCGGACCAGTGGCTCGAGCGCCCGCCGGATGACCGCCGCATCGGCGAGCAGCGATTGCTCGTGGTGCTGCGAGACGTCGAGCGTCGTCGTCAGCGGCGGCTGTCCCTGCTCGCGTCGGGAGCGGCTGCAATCCGCGACGATCGACGACAGGAGGCCCTGCGAATGCAGTGAGGCCTGCGAATGCAGTGGAGCCTGCGAATGCTGGCCGCGATCGCCGGTACCGACGCGGAAGTGGTGGTGGAATGATGAAGTCATCTGGAACACGTCCGTCATGATGCAGACAGCGAATGGACGGCGGCGGGCGGCCCGCAGACCTCGTCCATGACCCAGCGATTCACGTCGGCGAGCACCGACTTGGACAGGTCATTGCTGCCGGGATAGATCCGCATGGCGAGGGCCGCTCCGGCGGCATGGAACAGGCGGAGCGTGCGATCGGTGTGGGCCGCGTGCTCGAGCACGCTCGACCGCTGGCAGCAGAACAGCATCGGGAGCCGGCGCACCTCGGCCAGGTGCGCGAACAGCCCCTCGTCCAACGGGAACAGACCGCCCAGGGAGATGACCCCGGCGAAGTCCCGCGGCTGACGGCAGGCGACGCGAAAGGCAGCGGAGCCCCCCGCCCCCTGCCCCACGAGAAAAATCCGGTCGGGATGGATGGCGATCCGCTCGCGTACGCGTTCGATCGAGCGCCAGACAGCCTCTTCGAGGCCGATGGCAGGGGCTTCATCGGACGTGATCACGGGCTGGATGGCCACGAAGTTGCGGAGGCTGACCCGCTTCATCACCCGGCCAAGATCGAAGGACTTCACCTTCCCGGGAGCCTGGGCAGTTGCCCGAGACGACTCGGGCAACCAGACGAGGAGCGGATAGTCGTAGCCGGGTTCGTGCCCCAGCGGCGTGAACAGCCGGTCGTCACCGAGCCAGGCCGTCGTCGAAACAGGCAGGCCGGTATCGCTCGCGATGGAACCCGCACCGCGGCGACGGGAGCCGCACCGTGGCGCGTGTTTGGAAAGGCGACGACGCATCAGACACCTCGGCAACTCGTGATGGGGCAGCATAACCACGGGAAAAACCGGCTCACCCCCGGTTTCGCCAGGGGTTTTCCCGGGCTTCTCCGGGCCGGGGGTTTGTAGCCGAACCCTCCCCCACCAGCAACGGCAGGATCGGGCTGCTGCTTGGCCGCCGAAGGCGGGGCAAACCAGGCAAACCAGGCTGGCCGCGTGTGTGAAAAACGCGGCGTTTGGCAGGCATGGCAGCCACGCCTGCGTTCACGCCCGCAGCGGAGTAAAGAATGCCGGACCAATCGCCTCGATCACGCAGACTTTTGGCCGGTCAGCCGGTCCATCACGCCGACGAGTTCCTTCACCGCGGCGATGCTCTTGTCGAGCGCGGCCCGCTCGTCGGGCAGCAGCTTGAGCTCGATGATCCGCTCCACGCCACGGCTGCCAAGCACGACCGGCACGCCCACGAAGTAGCCGCCGACGCCATACTCCTTGTCGCAATAGGCCGCACACGGCACGAGCCGCTTCTTGTCTTTCACCACGGCCTCGACCATCTGCGTGGTGGCCGCGGCGGGGGCATAGTAGGCACTGCCGGTCTTGAGCAGGCTCACGATCTCGGCGCCGCCGTTGCGGGCCCTCGTGACGATCGACTCGAGCCGGTCCGGGGCGATCAACTGCGTGACCGGAATGCCGCCCACGCTCGTGCAACTGGGGATCGGCACCATCGTGTCGCCGTGGCCGCCCAGCAACATCGCCGAGATATCCTCCACGCTCACGCCCAGCTCCATCGCCAGGAAGGCGCGATACCGGGCCGTGTCGAGGATGCCCGCCTGCCCGAGCACGCGGGACGGCGGGAAGCCGGTCACCTGGAACGTCCGCTGCACCATGGCGTCGAGCGGATTACTGACGACGATGACGACGGCCTGAGGGCTCGACTCGCGAATCTGCGCCGCCACGTCGCCGACGATCTTCGCATTGGTGGAGAGCAGGTCGTCGCGGCTCATGCCCGGCTTGCGGGCGATACCGGCGGTGACCACCACCACGTCGCTGCCGGCGGTGTCGGCCCAGTTCGTGGTGCCCGTGAGCCCCGCGTCGAAACCGACGATCGGCGACGCCTGGAACAGGTCGAGTGCCTTGCCGGCGGGCATTCCTTCCGTGGCGGGAATGTCGAGCAGCACGATGTCACCAAGCTCGGCGCTGGCACACCAGTGGGCCGTGGTGGCGCCGACGTTGCCGGCGCCGATGATCGAGATCTTCGCTCGTCGCATGATGCAATGATTCCTCGGAGGGATTTCAGGACGCGGAGGGCGGGCACCACAGGTTGTCGCGACCGCCTCCCGCGCCGGCAAGTCCCGCGAGAAAAACAGCGGAAAAGCTCAGGGGACGTCGATGCGGTCGGGCAGTTCCCTGCGGGTCTGCCGGTCCCGCCGGCGGGAGTCGCGGGCGAACGACCACGCGGCGAGGGCGATCGCGATGCCGATCACCGCGGCAATCGCCAGGAAGATCCAGCCCAGCGTGTCGACCTCCGCGGTCGGGCTCGGAGCCGGCCGCCAGCGCGCCTCGTTGCCGATCAGCAGGGCCGTCTCCTGCCGCTGGCCCTTCTGCTCCTTGTCTCCCTGGGACGAGGAGATCCTCACGTCGGGCAGCGGATACCCGTACCGCTTGAAGGCGAAGCCGGAGACCCGCACCCGCTCGCTGATCTGCTGGCCCGACGGCATCCCCGCCGGCAGCGTGCGGACACAGCAGACGACCGGGTAATCCTCCTGCAGTCGGCCGTGCACCTTGAGCAGGGGCGTCCGCACGAAGACGTAGAGTT
This sequence comes from Pirellulales bacterium, assembly GCA_044369655.1. Lineage (GTDB taxonomy): Bacteria > Planctomycetota > Planctomycetia > Pirellulales > UBA1268 > CAMCQY01. The sequence goes on along the minus strand of JBILWX010000017.1, from coordinate 3,859 downwards.
CCCAGTAGTGGTCGGTGCCGAGTTGCCGCCGCCGCAGCGGATCGTCCACCTCGATGCGCGTGGCCCGGCGGGCCACCCCTTCGACCGCGAAGGGCTCGCCGCGGTGCTTCGCGAACCAGCCGCTGCCGGGATTGATGAGCGGCACGATGTCGCCCGGTTGGCCGGCGAGATCGTCGCTGGCGGCCGGCGCCGCGCGGCCCACGGCCGCCAGCGCCGCGTAGAACGCCTCGGTGTCGCCGGCGGCGAGTTTCTGTCCGTCGACGACAAAATCGAAGAGGCCGTAGTCCATGCCGAGGGCGCCGAACGGCGTCGGCGGAAACCAGGCCACGCTCCTCGCCGCCAGCAGGATGGCGGCAGGGACGTTTGCCGAACCGTCTGTCCCGGGAATCGCCGCGGGTCCCGGCCCGTCCGCGAGCGGCAGGCCGATCGCGGCCGCAGGCTCGTCGATCCCGACGTCCCGCGGCCATGCCTTCGGCACGTGGTCGGCAACGATGTCGACGGCCATGCCGGCGTCGCTCACGATGCGGACCACTTCCAACTGCCGGCGGCCAGCCACCTCCGCCTGTTCTTCCGACAGCGGCACGGTCGCGACGAACACGGCCCGCCCTTCGACCTTGACCAGCAGATCCTGCACCCGCTGGGCTTCGGCGAGGGAGCCAAGGCCCACGGCGTCGGCATTCCACTGGGCGGCAAGCGTTGCCGGCAGCCGCACCAACCTGGCGAGCACCCGCAGGGCGACATCCTGCTTCGCCGCGTTCCACGGCGACCGCTCCTCGAGCACCGCCCGGGAACTGCGATCGATCTTCCAGGTGGCGAGGTAGTCGGCGAATGACATCGTCGCCGCCGGGGAGTCCGCGGAGGCCGTCGCTGCGGCCGCAGTGGACGAAAGGGCTGGCTCCACGGCGGCGGCCTGCCGTCCCACCAGCGCCGCCAGCGCCACCAACGCCGCCACTGCCACCAGCCCCCTCGTGGCACACAGGCAGCGGATGGCGATGCGGAGGATTGCCCGCGACGTGCAGACCGGGGTTTGCTCCTCACTGCCAAACGTGATCTTCATGGCGATCGTCATGGCCTGGGGTCTCTCACTGGGGTGTTGCCCTCCGCCCGTTCCGACGTCTCCAGCCGCCGCAGCGCGTCGTCGACGGAGAAGAGTTCGACATCCGAAAGAGTGGCGGCGAGATCAGCCGGGGGCGGCGATGCCTTCCGATTCCCACCGCGACCGGCGGCGCGGATGCCCAGCATCGTCAGCACCACGAGGGCCGCCATGGCGCCGAGGGCGAGCGAGCCGATCGGGTTGCCCGCGGCGGTGCCGGCCGGCCGCGGCTTCCAGATCGGCTCCAAGGCCAGCACTGATGGCGCCAGCCGCACGGTGTCGGTGGCGGCATACGCCCAGCGTTTGAAGAAATAGCCCACGACCTCCACCGGTTCGCTGATCTTCATGCCGTGGGGCATGCCGACGGGAAGCCTCAGGAAATAGACGACGATCGGCGCCACGGGGCCCCCTTCCGGCTCGAGCCAGCCTTGCCAATAGTCTTGAATCTCGTAGTGGTTGGCCGGTGCCGTCAATTTTTCCAGGCGGTGCAGCGTGCCGCGGAACCGTACGAGTCGCCCCCGGTAGGCCCGTGGCTGGCCGAACAGCTCGGTGAAGCTGACCCGACGGGCCGGGGCGCGGGCCAGGGAGCGCATGTCGGTGGCACGGAGCGTCGCCCAGAGCTGGAACCACGCCTCGTGCTCGTCCCCGCGAAACACCGTGTCGTCCCGCACCTCGGCCAGCGCGTGCACCGAAGCGCCGTATTCGTCGGCATCACCCGGGAGCAGTTCCGGCTCCGCCGCGATGACGACAGCGTCGGCCAGGGCGGGATCGGCCGGCGGCTCCGGCAGCTTCGTGTCGACCTGCGGCGGCACCGGCGCCGACGGCCGGGCAAACCAACTTCGCTCGACCCAGCCCAAGAGCAACATGGCGACGAGAGCCGGCGGCATGAACAGCCAGAAGACCCGCCGCTTCTCGGCCGGCGCGAGATAGTTGCGGACAGGCTTGCGGCCGCGCGGCCTGTCGGGCTTGGCGGTCGCGGCAGCCGGTGCCGCCGGATCGGGCCACGACTCCGCTGCTGGAGGCTGGTCGCTCACGGCTGCGGCGGGGTGATGGGCAGGGCAGAGGGCTGGCCAAGGACCTGTTCGGCGGGAGACAGGCCCGTCCGCTTCTGCCTCTGCATCTCTCGCCAGACATAGATGGCAAACGAGCCAATCAGCGTGCCGGGCATCGCCAGCATGATGAGGATGCTGTAGAAGTAGCCGCGGGCGAGGTTCAGGCCTTCGGGGTCTGCCGTGTTGACCGCGTCCTTGCAGTTTGGGCAGCCAAACGCCTCGCCGACGGCGAGGCCGCAGACGACGATCACCGCCGCCATCACGATCCGCCGGACCGCGGGCCGAACGGGCGGAAACTGGGATGAGGAGCCGACCATACGGAGCACTCCCGGGCGAAGCCCGGCGACGGGGCTGGAAATCAGGCGGCCGCTGAGGCTTCCGCCTCTTCCATGATAGGCACCCGCGGGCTGGCAGGGTAGAAGTGGTAGAGCATCAGGTAGATCACCACGCCGGTGATGGAAACATAGAGCCAAATCGGCATCGTGATCCTGCCCAGCCGCCGATGGGCATCCCAGCGGCCCTTGACGGCGAGCACGAACATCGCGATCGCCAGCACGGGCACGGTCACCGCCAGCAGGATGTGGGTGATCAGGATCGCGAAGTAGACCGTGCGGGCCACCCCCTGCCCCGTGAACGGCACGTGGCCGACGAGGGCGTGGTACGTGAGGTAGCAGACCAGAAAGAGCGTCGAGACCGCGAAGGCCGCGATCATCGCGGCGCGGTGGGCCCGCCACTGGCCGCGGCGGATGAAGATCCAGCCGGCCGCCAGCAGGATGGTGGCCAGCGAGTTGAGGGCGGCGTTGACGGTGGGCAACCAGAGGGCGGCGGCGGCGAGGCTCATCCGGCGGGGCTTTCCTGTGGGGAAGCGGGATCTGGTGGATTGGCGACCGGCTCCGCGAGCACGTCGCGGATCAATTGTTTCAGCAGTTTCACCCGGTCGGGCTGGAGCAGATGGTAGCTGCCCCGCAACCGGCCCTGGCGGTCGAAAACCACGCCCCGCTCCGAATGCACGCCCACCTCGGCCGGCAGCAGGAAGGTGCCGTTGGCGATCTGCTTGATCGTCGCCATGTCTCCGGTGAGGAATTTCCAGCGGGCCGGATCGGCCTCGAAGCGGTCGGCATACCGACGGAGCGACTCTGGTGTGTCGTTCTCAGGATCGCAGGTGACGCTCACGGCCATGAAGTCGGGGTCCTGAATATCCCGCAGGATGTCGGCGAGCGCCTGGTTCTCGCGAAAGCAGGGGCCGGGGCAGTTGGCGAAAAACACGCTCGCCAGCCAGACCTTGCCGCGGAGCGCCGTCGATTCGAACGGCTGGCCGTTGCGTTCGGTGAGCGTGAACGGCGCGGCGACGGCACCGGGAGTCATCCGCTCCGGTGCCGGCAGCGGCGGCTCCTCGCGCGTGTTCGGTCGCGTCGAGGCCGCCGGTGCGACCACAGCGGTTTGATCCGCCCTGCCGCAGCCGAGGAAGAGAAGCAGCAGGAGCAGGAACGTGCCGCCGGGGCGCTGAGGCTCGACGCTGCTACTCATGATGCACACTGTTCTAATGAGACGCCGGTTCGGCGAGGACCTTCGCCTCCGCCGCCTGTTCCATCAGCCGCACGTCGGACGCCCGCGCCATGTGCAACGCCCGTTCCTGCGACACCATGCGGTTTCGCAGGCCCACGTCGGGCACCAGCATGAGCGCGAGGAAGATCGCCATCATCGCGGCGGGGAT
>JBILWX010000222.1:0-4070 GCA_044369655.1 Pirellulales bacterium | reverse complement strand
GACTGGAAAGTGAGTCGTTTTTTGAGTCACTTTCTCGCCGATCCCCCTGTTTTCACCGAGAATACGGCGGTTGTGACGAATCCTACTCGGGGAGCTTTGGCTCCTTTCGCAGGAGCCCGCACGAAGCCGCAGGATGACGCAAGTCCTTCTACGGCTTGGTCTTTTCCGTCTTCTCATGGGGATGCCGTTTTGTCGGTGCGATGCCCTGCTGGCTCCTGCGAGCGGAGAGTGAGTCGCTTTTTGAGTCACCCTCAAAAGCGAACACTTACGCGATCACAGGCAACATGACGAAGGCACCGACGCCGTCGCGTGGTGAGCGGCACTCCGGGAGGCAGGCCACGCTTTTTGTCACACGTTTTTTACATTCGGGCGACAGGCGTTTGACACTCGACGATTGGCTTTCAGTTACCGTTGCCACGGTGTCGACGACTGACACAGAGTCGGCGACTTTCAGCCGAGTGAAGATGGCACCAACAGAAACCGAGGAGCACGAAGTCATGAGATCAGTGAGAACAGATCGTCCCCGAACCGGCCGGCTGTGGCTGGCCATAGGCCTGACGTTGGCGGTCGGCGGCGCTGCCTTGGCGGCGGACGCCATCGCGAGCAAGCCGAAGGAACAGTCGCCGACTCGCATACGTCATGCGTATCTGGGGTGTAGCCCGGAGCACGCGGAGGCACTGTACGGCAAGCCGACGCAGATACATAAAGGTCGCATCGGCGATCAGCACCTCTACAAAATCCCCCAGGGAGGTATCGCGGAGACCTGGTTCGGCCCGAAGGGGGCGGATGCTGTGCTGCTTGGGGGAGGGGCGGCGAATAGCCTGGACGTCATCCATCAGGTCCTCCACGACAGCGCCGAGGGTGGAACGTGGGCACTGGATGGACGGGTCTGGAGACGAAGTGACGGGAAAGCAGTCGCTATCGTGACACAGAAGAAGCAGCTGTGGGTAGGCTCTTGTCCGTGGCTGATCAAGGCGGTGGAAAACGAGGCGGCAACGCCGAAGGAGTGACGTGACCCCGCGAACACAGCCAAACGCCGTGCAGGCGCTGCTGCTGTCGATACTCGGCGCGGCGTTTGTGCTGTTGGTCGGAGGAGTCTGGTTGGCACAACGGACGGAAGGCGTCTCGATCGAAGGCGACCGAGTGGCCCTGGGGTGCTTTGCCCGCGCGACCGAGGAACTCATCGAGGAGCGGCAAACCATCTGGCATGCTCGCCTGTCGGAGAAGGCGAAGGAGTACCGCGACGCCTGGGAGAGCGGCCTGCCACTCACAGAGGCTTTCCCCGAATCTGGCGACGAGGCTTCAGGCCAGCCACTCCTGTTTGTCGACGAGGTCACCGTTTCCGACGACATTCAGGGCCTTTCTCCGCAGGCTGACCGTGAGCTGATTCTTGTTGCTTATCGCTCCCCGGAACGAGCAAATACTGCCACTGGTCTGCAGATTCTGAACATCGGCGTCCATCTGCCGGCCATCCGATCGGTCATTTCTCGGGAACTCTCGGTCCTGCTGGGTGAACGCGCGGCCTTGTTCCTGCCTAGGGGCGAGACCGTTCGTGTTGTGGCCCCTGACGGTGCCTTCGTGTGGAAGCCAGGCACGCCGTCCGAGCCCGAATCCAACCCGAGCGTGGTCATTCCGATTCCCCTGCGGTGGGGCACGTGGTCGGTAGCAGTGTGGGACCGCACGGAACCGCGTGTGGCCTACGATCGCCGTCTACTGGTCGGCGCGGGAACCCTCAGCGGGCTCGTGTCCCTGGTCGGACTCGCTCATTTCCTTCTGTACCAGCAGGCGTTCCGCCGCGCAGCGGAGCGTGTCTCATTCCTGAATCGGCTGTCCCATGAACTGCGTGCCCCGCTGACGAACGTCTTGCTCCATCTGGACCTGGCGGAGGACGAATTGGAGGAGGCCACGGCCCCGGCGCAACGGCATCTGGCCCTGATCCGCGACGAGGCGGGCCGGCTGGGCCGATTGGTTGACAATGCGCTGCGTCTGCTCGCTGCTGAGGAGGGGGCCCTTCGCCTGCACCGTCAGCCCAGCACGCCCTCAGCGGTTGTGGATGCGGTGATCGAACAGTTCCGGCCCGCGTTGCAACGCAGTGGGATCGCCGTGCGCCGCAGCGGCGGCACGGACGGCACGGCGGAACTTGACCCCGAGGCCCTGGCACAGATCGTCGCCAACCTGTTGTCCAACGTGGAGAAGTACGCGCCGGGGGCGCCTGTGGTGATCGCGGAGCACTGGACCGAGTCGCACTTTGAACTGTCGGTGGCGGACCACGGCCCCGGCATTCCCGTCGCGGAGTCCGAATGCATCTTTCGCGATTGGTATCGCGTTTCAAACCATATCGCGGAAGGGTCCACCGGAATCGGCTTGGGGCTGGGGATTGCCCGAGATCTCGCGCGACGTCTGGGCGGTGACCTATGGCTAGTGCCAAGCGAACACGGAGCGGCCTTCCTGTTGCGGCTTCCCAGAGCCCCTACCGAACAGGAACCGGCCCCATGTTGATTCTTCTTGCCGAAGACGACCCAATCACGCTGGACGGCTTGCAGGAGTGCGTCGAGCGTGAAGGTTTCCGGGTATTGAAGGCCCGCGGTGGCCAGGAAGCATGGGAACTGTGGCAGAAACATAAGCCCGATCTATGCTGCCTTGACGTCATGATGCCCGGACTCGATGGATACGAGGTGTGTCGCCGGATTCGGGCGCAGGACAGCCACACGCCCATTCTGTTTCTTTCGGCGAAGAATGAAGAAGTAGACGTCGTTGTGGGGCTGCAACTCGGAGCCGACGACTTCGTGCGCAAGCCGTTTGGCCGGCACGAATTGCTTGCTCGCATCCGCTCCGCACTGCGCCGCACGCACTCGCCGACCCAATCACGGCTTCATTTCCAGATGAAGGATCTCACCATTCGGCCACGAGAGTTGCGGGCTGATCGCGCCGGGCGAAGGATTGACTTGTCGCCGCGTGAGGTCGTGATCCTGGAGTTGTTGTTCGAGCGTGCCGGAGAAGCCGTTTCACGAAACGAACTCTTGGACCGGGTCTGGGGCGTGGATTACCTTCCCGAATCTCGCACCGTCGATCAACATATCGCCCGCTTGCGAAAACGTATCGAACTGAATCCGGACCGGCCGGAGATCATTGAAACCGTGCGCAATGCCGGTTACCGATACCAGCCTCCACCGCTTCCGGCAGAAGGCTATGAATAGCCCGGTTCATGGGCACCTCCGCCCGTACAGAAGAGACGTTACACGAACGAGTTCGAGGTGGTCATCGATGAGGCACGGCGTCACGCATCCACGATTTCTTCGGCAGTCACTCGGATATCTCGAGCAATCTGCCGGAGCAAGATCGGGGAGATGTCTCGCCCCTTGTGAAAAGGGACCGTGGTGCAGCGGCCGTCTGCGTGACGAAACTGCTTGTGCGACCCCTTCTGCCGAACCTCCTCAAAGCCGAGCGCAACGAGTTTCGTCACGACTTCAGCCGGCTTGAGGATCGGGAGTTTGCGCTTGGCCACCGCTCAGCCCACCTGAACCGTCTGCGTTCCGATGAACTCTGATTCCATGGCAGGCTCCCCATCCTGGAGCAGCATTTCGATGACTTCAGCGAGATTCGCATTGAGTTCGTCGACCGTCTCTCCCTGCGAATGCGCTCCAGGCAGTCCAGGAACATACCCGACATAGAGCCCCGTATCGGGACACCGCTCAATGATGGCCGTATATGATCGCATGCTCGCTTGATCCTTCCCTTTCGTCTCCTACGACCTCATCATACACCAGGCCACGAGTCCCAGCCCTCTGGACCATCGTGCGGCTTCTTGCGGCATCCTGCGGGGTTCCCACTGCGTCGGATTCTGCGTCGCTTTGCCTCGGCAAGCCCCCTTTTCCCGCAGAAAAACACGAATGTGCGTGATCCTACTCGGGGAGCTTTGGCTCCTTTCGCAGGAGCCCGCACAAAGCCGCAGGATGACGCAAGTCCTTCTGCGGCTTGGTCTTTTCATAGGGATGCCGTTTTGACGGTGCGAGGCCCTGCGGGCTCTTGCGAGCAGAGAGTGAGTCGTTTTGTGAGTCGCCTGCAAAAGC
>JBILWX010000221.1:0-4072 GCA_044369655.1 Pirellulales bacterium | reverse complement strand
ACGTGACAAAACGGAGCACCTGAGCAAACCCCGCGCAGGGACTCACTCTATCAACGCTTCGCGAACGGGGATCTTGGGGACGGTCCATCACTGCACAACTCCGCGAGTGCCCTCAGGACACATCCTTATGACACCACACCCGCGCTGGTTACGCCACCTGCTTTGAGCCACGCACCGATGGTTTTGTGCCAGGCGCGCACATTGGCAGCCCGCTCGGCTCGAGCAATGGCCCTCTCCCCGTAATTATCCCGCAGCCGCCGGATTTGGTACCTCGCACTCGTGCCGACGCCGTTGCGTCCGCCAGCCACCTGAAAATGGCCGCCAAACCGGGCATGCCATCTCTGTCGTCGCGATATAAACTGGGGAGGGAAGTGATCCTCTCAGTAACACCGTGGTGCCCCCATGGCCTTGAACGCCGTCAACGACCAGGCCACGAGTCTCGCCCCGCCGACGCCCGAAGACATCCGTTCGTGGGAGGCGGAGTTCGAAGCCGCATCGCATCGACCGCTGGAACAGCGGCTGAAGTACGCATTCATCCGCACCTACAAACCCGTGCTCGACGACGCACCATTTCGATCTTTCGCGACGATGCGAGAGTATCGCGAGTGGTGCGAGACCCACCTGCCGGACTGGCTTGGCTATGGGCGGCTTTGAATACCGCCAGGCGGCGGAAATCCGCGACTGCTTCACGCGACACGGCGTGCGGTATCTGTTCATAGGCAAGTCGGGAGCGATTCTCCTGGGATTTCCCGACACGACGCAGGATGCCGATTTGTTCGTCGAAAAGACGCCCGCCAACGGTGAGCGGTTGGTCGCGGCATTGCTGGATCTCGACTTCCGCATCACGGCCGAACAGGCCGAGCAGGTGCGATCGGGCAAGGATTTCATTCAACTCAAAAACGGCCCCTTCGACCTCGATCTGATCTTCGCTCCGGATGGCATCGAAACGTTCGAAGTGGCATGGCAGCGCCGCATTGAGGTTGACGGATTCACGGTGTGCAACATCGACGACATCATAGCCAGCAAGCAATCCGCCAATCGACAGCGGGACCGCGAGTCGCTCCCGCGACTGCTGTCGTTTCGTGACTGGCTGAAGAAGAGTCGACCGTAACGCATCAGATTCGCCCCTCAGCCGCCACCTACGCGAACGTTTGCCGACGACTGTCGAACCTCTGATCAGCCGCCCTTGAAATCGCCCTTGAGGTCGTACCGAAACTCTGGGCCGACGTTGCGGCCCGGCTTGACCGTGGCATTGAGGCCCGACGTGGCCTTGTCACCGTAGGCCTTTGGCACGATGTAGTCGGGTGGAAGCTTGGAGAGTTCCGCCTCCAGAGCGGGATTGGGCTCCGTGATGCCCTCCATGCGGTTTCTCCACTTCGTGATCGTGACAGCGTATTCCCCGACCATGGCTCCACGGCCTTCGGCTCCGCCGCGTGCCGTGGTGAGGTGAAACACCCCGGCCGCATCCGTTTTTCCAAACGCAGGCAGGCCAGCGGAGACCGGAGAGAACCCGACCATCGCCCCTGCGACCGGTTCACCGTCGAGCAGGACAAGACCCTCGACGAACGCCACCTTGGGCCCGGATCTTCCACAGCCACCAGCCCCCACGACCGCGCACAGACACGCGAGAATAAGGCACACCGCGTTGCGTCGCCCTGCCATCATTGATGCCTCTTCGTTTCCGTTCACCGCCGATCGTTCCTCATGACACACCGCAGCACCTGCGGTAATCGCCTACGGTTCACTGGTCACTCGTTGAGCGACAAGGTCTCGCCACTGGTGATGGTGCCCATCGCCCCCCAGACCCCCCACGCGGACCGGCCGACGTAATTCCGCACGTCCGTGCTGCTGCCGCCATTGTTGGAGGGCTGCGACGGCGGCGTCTGAATCGGATTACCCGCGTCGATGAAGTCGCTCACCGACCGGACTGCGGCGTCGCACATCACCACGTTCGTTACGCCCTGATGCCAACTCCCCGCGTTGCTCAGCGGGTAGTAGTTTGTGTACGGCGCGTTGAAACTCGAGGCCCGATGCGTGCAGGCCGCCGGCCCGGCGTTGGGGGCGACGATCGTCGTGAAATCGGTCGGTGGGCCGTTGGTACTGGACCAATCATGGCCATGGAAGTAGCGCTGCGTATCGGTCGTTGGCGCATAGGTGGTATCCGCATTCATGCAGTTGGCCGGCGCGGGCTGGCTTCCAGTGTCGTCCCAGTTCGAGATACCAAATCCAAACCTCGCCTTTCGCTGGTTGGAAACCACACCGTTCGTGACGATGCACTCCGCGAGCATGACGGTCTTTGAAGTGCCGTCGGTAATGTCCTTCGTGCCGACGAATTTGTTCTTATTGTTCCCGTCAGCTGGCCAGACGTTTTGGAACGGCCCGCGGGCGCCCGGCCTGTAATTTGCGTAGGTCCCCTTGCTGATCGTGTCGCCCGTGCAGCAGTGGTAGCTGAAACGAGACCTGGCACCCCAAGCCGACCTAATGACCGTTACCGCCTGCGCATCGGATGGACACTTCACAGTATCGATGTACACGTCGGTCGCGCCGCTGATCGCAGAGTTACTGGAAGACAGGGCGATACACCGATCATAGACCGCCCCCTGCTCCATGTACGGCAGGATGGGCACGATATACGACACCCATGAGCGATTGGTCGAGCTCGAGGCGAACTCCGGCTGATACCTCAACACCGTGAAACGCCGTTTGGCATTTTCATAGTTCAGCATCGCCAGCCCCATCTGCTTCAGGTTATTGAGGCACTGGCTGTTGCGGGCCGCCTCGCGGGCCGCCTGCACGGCTGGCAGCAGGAGCCCCACGAGCGTGCCGATGATGGCGATCACCACCAGCAGTTCCACGAGCGTGAACCCCGCCGGGCCTTTTTTGAATCGCATGACAGTCTTCATAAGACACCTACCTCGTAAAACAGATGAGAAAATAAGAACACCAACCGTTGGACGTGCGCCTCATTGAAACTCCGCCCGGCCCCACGTGGCGGCCCGTTCGAAGGGAAGGATGCGACGCAGTTCGTGCGGGTTGCGGACCTCCACCATCTGGTCCCGCCAGAGCAGCCCGGAGGCGTCGCTCCAATGGACCTGCCAGACGACGCCGAGCACGTCGCCGGATCGCGGCGGATCGTCGGCCGCGTTCAACAGCCGCCAGGGAATCGCATATTCGAGAACGTAGCCGCGGCCATCCGGGTCGCGGGCAAACGCTCCACGGACCCCATCGGGATCGACGCGGCACGTTTCGAACCCCATGCCGTGATTGATGCCGGTGGCGGGCTTGCCGCTGGCGGCGTGATACCACATCGTCAGGTGGGAGAGCCGCGAGTTGCCGGCCTTGGCCTGCTCCTCGGCGCTCGGCTCGAGGTTGCGCACGCGGTAATAGGACGGACCATTGGCGTCCACGGGCCAGCCCATGGCCCGGTCGGTGGACAGCCGCACCTGCAGTCCGCCTCCCCGCCAAGCCATCTCGGGATCGAGCCGCGGATCGAACGCGTTTCGCATCGGCGCGGGATCGCCGACATGGGCGGCGATATACAGGCAGTCGTCGTCGTACATCATCCGACCGTCGACCCACTCCGCCTCCGCCGGGCCACCGTTGAGCGAACCGGTGAAGCCGACAGCATGAGACCAATCGTCGAGTTTGGCATCGACCACGACGGGGCCGTTCGCGCGGGCGACCTTCATGGCATCGACCTGCGGACGACCAAACCGCCGCAGTTCCTCGTCTCGCTCCCGCCAATCGGTGTGCTCGATACCCGCCTCCAATGGCAGCGTCCGGATAAAGCGGCTCTCCGAATAAGGAATCGGCTCGGCACCGGCGAGCGACTGCGGGCTGAACCGGGCGGCCTGACCGGCCTCGAGCCGCTTGGGGAAGCGGCCTCCCGATTCCAGATCCTTTCCCGTCGCAATCACGGCGCCGTCGTAGACCTGCACTTCCGTGACGAGCCCGCTCCCGGCCTTCACGGCGAACTCGGTGCCGAGATCGAGCACGTCCGTGCCGGCGGTATCGAGACGGAAACCACTCATCCCCTTCGGCACGCGAACGACCGCATTCCCCGCGTGCAGAA
>JBILWX010000220.1:0-4077 GCA_044369655.1 Pirellulales bacterium | reverse complement strand
GAAGCCGGCGCAGGCCTGATCGCTTCGAGAGCCACATCGACGGCACGGCCGGGGGACGACATGCTCCCCGGCCGTCGCTTTTTCAGCAGCAGGCTGCGGAGCGAGGCCGAGCGAACAGCCGCCGGCATGCCGGTCAATCGAACGTGATCCTGCCCTGGTTGACGAGCTCGCGCCGCCCTTCCGCCACGTCGTCGAAGCCACCCCTGAGCCCGGAATTTTCGCGTGAGACACGCCCATCACGGCCAGGCTTGACGACGCGTCTGCACTGCAATATTGTCACCCATATGAAGACAACCATCGATATTGCCGACGATCTGCTCCTCCGGGCCAAGCAGGAAGCGCGGTCCTCCCACACCACGCTCCGCAGCCTGATCGAAGAGGGACTTCGCGAGGTGCTCGGCCGTGCCGGGGCAAAGCGCAGGCCGATCAAGCCCGTCACCTTCCGCGGCAAAGGCTTGCAGCGGGAATTCCGCGGCAAAGGCTGGGACTCCATCCGCGACACGATCTACGGGAGCTGAACACGGGCTGCGATGATCGCAATCGACACGAACCTGCTCGTCTACGCCCACCGCGAAGACAGCCAGTGGCATGCCGCGGCGAAGACGTGCCTCGTCGATCTTGCCAACAGCGGCAAATCATGGGCCATCGCCTGGAGCTCAGTGCACGAGTTTCTGGCCATCGTCACCCATCCTCGCATCTACGCCCCGCCCACCCCGCAGGCGACGGCCTTCGCGGCAATCAAGGCATGGCTCGAGTCCCCCGGGCTGCATCTGCTCCACGAGGGGCCGGGCTATCTCGACAAGCTCGAGAGCCTGTGCGTGCAGGCCAGGATCGCCGGCGGGAAGCTCCACGACGCGCGGATCGCGGCCATCTGCCTGAACCACGGCATCGACGAACTCTGGACCGCCGACCGGGATTTTTCGCTTTTCCCGGGACTCAAGACTCGAAACCCGCTGCTTGCTACCGGGAAGGACGCGGTTTGACGCGAACCTGCGGTCCGGGGTCCCTCGCTCGCGGTTCGGGATTGCATGAGGCTCGCGGCCCACGCGCGGCCCCACGTCCCGTGCCCGTTCAGATCTTGTAGCGGTCGCGGCCCGTGTCGGGCTTCACGCCCTCGGGAGTCTCGTCGCTCGCGATGTCGAACCACTCCGGCTTGAAGTGGATCCGGGCCTGCGTCTCGGGGTTCGCCAGGGCGATGTTGCTCACCAGCGCGATCACCGCGTCGGCGATCGCCACCTCCGGCTTGCACCGCGGCTGGTTCTCGGGCGACGGATTGCGGATGCACCAGGCCCAGTGCTCCATTTCCTCGGTGTAGCCGCGGGAGGGCGGGGCCCCGTCGCCGCCGGCCTTGCCGGCCGCCGCCGGGCCGCCACCGCCGCCGCTCTCGGTGGTGTCGAGCGTGGGGGCACCGTCCTTGCCCTTCGCCACGGTCACGCGGGTGTCCTTCGCCGAGCCCTTGTAGAGCATCACGTCCTGCTCCCGCTCGAGCACGAGGGTGCCCTTCGTGCCCATCACCACCTCGCCATAGTCGCCGAAGCCGTTGCCGTTGATCGACGAATAGGTGACGACCACCTTCTTGTTCTTGTCTTCCTCGTAGCCGGGGGCGGGATACTCGTACATGCAGTAGACGTGGTCGTCGATCTCCCGATCGGCCGGGAAGATGCTGCGATTGCCGATGGCCGTGACCGTCAGCGGCTTGACCTTCTTCCCCTCGCCGTGCATCGCCGAGACGAAGATGCCCGCCGCGTCGAGCTGGTGGCTGCCGAGCTCCGCCATCAGGCCGCCGCCGGTGCGGTTCCAGAGCCGCCAGCGGATGAGCTCCTCCATCGGCGACCGGGTGCTGCCGTCGCCGAGCGTCATCGGCGTGTAGCCGAACTTCGCGGCATCGACCACCGTGTCGGAGATCTGGGCCTCGAGCTGGGCGATCTTCTTCGTCAGCGTGGCGATGTCGCCCGGCTTGGCGGCATCGAGATCCTTCTTCCAGCCGGCCAGTTTCTTGACGAGCGAGGCGTCGTCGGGCATCGGCGGCTTCCAGCTGTCGTTGCCGGGAAGATTCCCGCGGTGCCACTGCGCCCGGATCGAATGGAGGTCGCCGAGCAGACGGGCCTTGCCGATCGTGTGCACGGCGTTGTCGTAGAGCACGCTGTAATGCCGCTGGTGGCCGGTGGCGAGGAGTTTCCCGGTCTCCCGCGAGACGCGGCCCATCTCCTTGCACTCGTGGATGGAGTGGCCCATGAGCTTCTCGGTGAGCACGTGCTTGCCGGCCCGCATCGCCTTGATCGCCGCCTCGGCGTGGAGGTGGAGGGGCAGGGCGATGATCACGGCCTCGATATCGTCGTCGGCCAGCAGTTCCTCGTAGGCCCCGTAGATCTTCACGTGCTTGCGGGCCTCGTCCTCGCTCGACCACTTGTACTTCGCCATCAGGCCGGGGCGGGCCGTGTTGGCGCTGGGGCTCGAGACGTCGCCATGGAAGGCGCGGAAGACGTTGTAGGGGCGGACGTCGGCGATCGCGACGACGTTGAGATAGTCGGGGTTGTGGGCGCCGAGCAGCACGCTCCCCTCGTCGCCCGTGCCCAGCACGCCCACGCGGAGCGGGTTGCCCACGCTCTTGCCGTAGCCGAAGTAGATCGATCCCAGGCCCGCGCCGGTGGCGAGCCCCGCCGCGAGCGTGCCGGTGAGAAAATCCCGCCGAGTGATGTTCACGACGTCGGCGAAGTTCTCCTTGCCGATCGTTTTCTGGGCTTCCGTCAGGTTCATCGCATCACCTCGCAAAAACGGGGATCAATCGCAGGGTTCCGTCCGGCAGCACCCCGACAGGGGGCAGACCTTGCCGAGCCATTTTTTCAGGAAAAAGTCGAGGCCGCTCCAGCCGCCGGTCGGCAGGCTGGCGATCGCGAGCAGGGCGGCAAGCTCCACCCATTGATCATACGTGGCCTGGGCCCCGGCCACCCAGAAGGGCTGCGAGGCGATGATACTGGCCAGGAAGCAGACGCCTCCCATGGCGTTGAATTTCACGAGGACGCCGAGCACCAGGCAGGCCCCGATCGTGACGAGCGACCAACTGACGAAGCGGTCGGCCTTCCAGAGCGGCGTCGGCTCGGCGGCGGCGGCCAGCCGGCGGCGGTCGAGCACGGGGAGCGGCTCATCCCACTCAGCTTCGAGTTTCGTACCGATGGCGTCGGCGTCCTTCATCCAGCCGGCGGCCTGGCCCGCCAGTTCCCGCCGCTTCTTGGCCACACGATCCCGGGCATAGGGGATCTGCGACGCCGCGCGGGATCGCTCCATGGACGACAACCGCTCAAGTTCGAGCCGGTAGCCCCCCAGGTCGTCAGCCATACCTGCCACGAGATCGTCGAGTTCCGCGCTGGCGGCCGTGAGCCGCTGCTCGGCGGCCGTCCGGGCCGCCGCGTCGAGTGACACGACTTTTTCGCGGTCGGCGAGCCGCTTTTTCCACCCGGCGACCACGCTCGCCTTCCAATCGGCCGCGGCCTCGGCGGCGGGCCGGCCATCGGTCTTGCCGAGCGTTTCCGACCAGCTACCCGTCTCAGGCAGGGAGGCGCGGAAGAAATCGGCCCACGGCCCCACGGCCGCCTTGCGGAACCCGGCGCTCGACCAGTCTGGATCCCGGAGGTGGCTCAGACCCTCCAGGAAGAAATGCATGCCGACGACGATCCGCAGGAAGGCGAGGGCCGCGACGGCCAGCAGCGTGGAACGCATGGAAGTCACCGATGAGGTCGGCTGTACGGGAGCGAAGCCTCTGTATTGAACCATGAAAAGCGATCTTGGAAAACCCTTTTCGCCAGCCCGCGGGCAGAATGCCGCGGCTCCCGGCCCCATGCCCGACTTGCCAATTTCAGCCCCTGCAAGCGAAAACCGTAGCCATGCGCATCGTCCTCTGCTACCCCGTCGAAGCCCACCACATTGCCCAGATTCGGGCGGTGGTTCCCCAAGCCGAACTGGTCGACGCCGGCCAGGAGCGGGTGGCGGCCGAACTGCCCGCCGCCGACATCTTCTGCGGCCATCCCAAGGTGCCGGTGCCCTGGGAGGCGGTCGTGAAGGGAGGCCGGCTCCGCTGGA
>JBILWX010000095.1:0-13823 GCA_044369655.1 Pirellulales bacterium | reverse complement strand
CGCGAGCAGCTGGCTGCCCGTCTCGGGTTCCGGCTCCACGACATCGTCAAAGAAGCACAGCGGCAAGATGCTGCTGGCGACAGAAAAGTCGTCCGTCTCCCACCACGACGCCCAATCGCCGCGGCCGTAAACTCGAAGTAGCCAGAACCAGGCGCTGGATCAGACGGCGGATCAAGTCCAAAGGTAGGGCAGAATCGATGGTCTGCCGCTGATAGCCCCCGGGACTGTGCACCCACAACCATCAACCAACCCTTCTGCATCACAACCAAACGGAAGATGTTGGATCTGTAGACCTGCGGTATAGGCCACGGCATCTGTGGCACGAAACATCCGAGGTGCACGACGGCATCGGACTGAGCGAGACTACCTCTTTCGCTGTGGCCTCACCTCATCTCTGAGGGCTGCGGCCTGATCGACCTCCTGACTCGCTGGGGGATAGTGGTTGGCAGCCAGAGCCTGTGGTGGATGTATTGGTCCCCGTCATCACACATAGCCAAACGTCGAAAGTGATCCAACCCTTCTACATCTCTAGTACACCTGGCACGGGAAAAAGCAAGATTTTTTCATTCTGGTGTATCTCCTATTGCAGACCGCATAGGAGATCCCAGCAATGAAACCCACATACCAGCACAAGAGTATTGGCCAATATCTTCAGCTCACCTACAGCCAGGTGAGAAACTGGCCATTCCATTCTGCGGAGCACCTGGCAGATGAGTTGTGCAGCAGAGATGTGGCCCTGGTTGCTGGCCAATTCCTGGTGATCGGTATGGATCAGCATGGCATCCACTGCGGTGCCATCGACGGCCTGGCTGGGCTGGCCGATTTTCCGGCTGATTCCATGGTCATTTCATACGCAGAACTAGAAAGGGCTTTCTATGAGCAGCACCAAGAGTGGATTGAACGCTAATTTCTGTAACAAGAGCCAACTGATCCGCGAAGTGTCTGGGGCGATGCCCGGAATGACAAATAAGCAAGTCAAGCAAATCATTCAGGAGCGTTTTGGAATCGAGGTCAAAAGCAACCTACTCATAGCTGTGCGGGGAAAAGAACGAACGCATAAGCTACTCGCTCCTGTAAGAGAAAAGCTGATTAGGCTTGGGCAGGAGTGGTTCGATCTGTGTTGCAAGGACAGAGGCTACTGCTCCGAATTGCTTCATCGATTCAAATGAAGAGCATCGGCGTGAATCAGTGGGCGGGTGCTGATACTTGGCTAGTAGAGGCGGCACATGACCTCCAGCGAGTAGCTGATCAAGCACGACGACGTGCACAGGATCGTTGGAAACGCTTGGTACCCAGTGACAAGTTTTTCGAGCTGGCTCGGCAGAGATTTCGCATTCCGCAGCTATTTGGCGTGGCACCGGTCAGGTGGTACTACCAGATTGGTGATTGGACGCTGGCAGAGATCAGGCCAACCGCACTGCACGACGCCAAAGACTCAGCCACTTTTCTGGTGCACCTCCAGAGTCTGTATGTGGTCGATTCCATGCGTGGCCACGGGGAGGGCAAACGCGCACTGGCAGCAATCAAGCAATTGGCCGAGGAGTGCAGCTGTGCGGTGACGCTGTTCGCCAAGTCATTCGCGTTCAGCAAAAACGACGACCTGCCCAACGCGGTGGAGACTTTTGACGAACTTGTCCACGCATCGCTGGAGGAAATGTGGCCAGTTGTCTACCAGCCAGAGTGGGATATTGAGTGTCTGCGGTTCTTCTACGAAAGCTGCGGACTCACCAACATCTGCTTGTACGGGCCATGGGTCTACCAAAGGCCCAAGGAAGAGGATCTACCATTCGACAGACACTTCATCTACCTGCCACAAAGCATGGATGCTGGGCACCGCAGCCAACTGGCTAATCGGTTGAATCCCGGCATGTGCAAATACTGCAACAGATAGCTCGGGCTTATTGCGAGGCGGCCAGCCCGAATGATGTGTGGAGTGGCCGCAGGGCGAGGCCCACAGCCCATTTTTAAAATCCGAACGGATTCAGATCCACATTCATAAACTGAATTGAATTTGGAGTTGAGCCATCTGGTGGGTTCTGGCCTCCTTCTTCTGGACCACCGCCCGCCCGGTGGTGGGGTGCAGCGGGCCGCTGGCAAATGAAAAAACCATCCCTGAACGGCAGGACTCCGGGGCCTCCAGGGACTCATTTCGAGACTCCTCATCCCGCGTCAGGACTCATTGTTGGTCGTCAGAGGGACTCATCTGAAGAGTCCAGACAAGCAAAAAGCCCCGGAAACACTTGGTTGCCGAGGCTTCGTGCGGATGGGTAGTGGGCGATATAGGACTCGAACCTATGACCCCTAGCTTGTCGAGCTAGTGCTCTAACCAACTGAGCTAATCGCCCGCGAACTCGCTTCCACAGTGTTGCGCCGGATTGGCCGGCAGTCAAGCGAAGGCACTTCGGACCCGAACCGGCCGGCAGGGCTCACGCCAGCCAGTCAGTGATCACCCGGCCATGCACGTCGGTGAGCCGGAAATCCCGGCCGCTGTGGCGGTAGGTGAGCTTCGTATGGTCGAGGCCGAGCAGGTGGAGCATCGTCGCCTGCAGGTCGTGCACGTGCACCGGCTTCTCCACTGCCTTGAAGCCAAGATCGTCGGTGGCCCCATACGTGGTGCCCCCTTTCACGCCGCCACCGGCCATCCAAAGAGTGAAGCCGTGGTGGTTGTGATCCCGGCCCGAGGGCTCCTTCACGCCGGTGCCTGCATTTGGCAGCTCCACCGTCGGCGTTCTGCCGAACTCGCCGCCCCAGAGCACAAGGGTCGACTCCAGGAGCCCAAGTCCGACGAGATCGTCGAGCAGAGCGCCGATCGCCCGGTCTGATTCGCCGGCGAGCCTGCGATGGTTCTTTTCGATCGACTCGTGGCTGTCCCATGGCTGGCCCTGGCCGTGCCAGAGCTGGACGTATCGCACGCCCCGTTCGACGAGCCGCCGGGCGATGAGCATCTGCCGCCCCTGCACATCGTCGCCGTAGCGGTCGCGGACGTGCTTGGGCTCACGGCTCACGTCAAACGCCTCCGTCGCCTCCGACTGCATCCGCCACGCCAGCTCCATCGACGCCAGCCGCGCCTCGAGCTGTGGATCCTGCTGCCGCGCTGCAAGGTGACGGTGGTCGAGCGCGGCGGTGAGATCGAACTGCCGCCGCTGGGTGTCGCGGTCGAGCACCGGATGCCGCACGTACTCGACGAGGTCCTCGACACGGGTCTTTTTCGTGTCGATGT
Organism: Pirellulales bacterium; assembly: GCA_044369655.1. GTDB lineage: Bacteria > Planctomycetota > Planctomycetia > Pirellulales > UBA1268 > CAMCQY01. Next base: position 10,603 of record JBILWX010000095.1, on the reverse strand, counting down.
AGGTGCCCTGATAGGCCCCCGGTAGAAAGGCACTCCGCCAGTTTTCCGTGTCTTTGATCGGGTAGCCGCCCGGACACATCGCCACGAAGCCGGGAAGATTCTGGTTCTCCGTTCCCAGGCCGTAGGTCACCCACGCCCCGGCCGACGGGCGTACCAGCCGCGCGTCGCCACAGTTCATCAGCATCAGCGACGGCTCGTGGTTGGGCACGTCGGCATGCATCGACCGCACGACGAGCAGCCGGTCGGCATGGCGGGCCACGTGCGGGAACAGTTCGCTCACTTCGAGCCCGCTCTCGCCGTGGTGGGAGAAGGCGAAGGGGGAGGGAAGCGCGGCTCCGGTTCGCCGCTCGGTGGCGAGCTTGTTCGGAATCTCTCGGCCTGCGTACTGCTCGAGCGCCACCTTCCGGTCGAAGGTGTCGAGGTGGCTCGGGCCGCCGTTGGCGAAGATGTGGATCACCGCGCGGGCGCGGGCCGGAAAATGCGGCGGCCGCGGCGCCATCGACGAAGCCACCACGGAACCGGCCGACGCCGACTCCGCTTGCAAGAGGCTCGCCGCGCCCAGCCAGCCGAGGCCCATGCCGGTGCGGGCGAGCACCTCGCGACGGGTGAGCGGCAGTGCGTGATTATTCCAAGTCATATGGAAGCCTGTGTGTCGATCCTACCACGTTGCCGGGACGGCAGTGCTGGAAACGGTTCGGGGCTGCCCATGCCCTGTCGCCGGACGTTCGCTCCGGCCATCCTGGCCTCCGCTCACTCGATGCTGACTGCGCTTCGGCATCCTGCCTGCGCTGGTCAGCAACGCCGGCTCTCAGGACATGGGCAGCCCCTCACGGATTCAGCGATGAAGCCGGTCAAGGAAAAGTCCTTGGGGTGGGAAGTGTTAGTCAACGAACTGAAACTCGGCCGTGGCGAGCAGCGCGTGCGCGAGCCGCTGCCACACATCTGCGGGCTGCGCCGCGCTCGCGGACTCGCCGGCCAGCCAGTCGTGCACCTGCCGGCGTTCCTCCGGCGACGGATCGCGGCCCAGCACGGCCCGCCAGAGAGCCGTCGTCCGGGCGTCGGGGCACCAGGTGTCGGCCAGTTCACGGTCGATGCGGGTCGCGACCTCCCGCGCGGCTGCCACCACCAGCGGCGCGTTGAGCACGGCCAGCGACTGCTGTGGCACGGTCGTTCTCGTTCGCACATGCACGGCGGTGTCGGGATTGGCGATGTCGAACACGCGGAGGATGCCGGGCACGTCCTGCCGGTCCACGCGACTGTAGAGCGACCGCGTGTGCATCGCCGTTTCGGACAATGGGTTCACGCCCGGACCGCCATGACGCTGCTGGTCGAGCGTGCCGGCGGCGACGAGCAGGCTGTCCCGCCAGGCCTCCCAGTCGAGCCGGCGGCGGTTGGCCCGGCCGAGAAGGCGATTGTCGGGATCGCGCTGGACGAGATCGTCGCGTGTCGCACTCGACTGCCGCCACGTGCGGCTCGTCACGATCTCGCGGTGCAGCCAGCGGAGGCTCCAATGCCCCTCCTCGATGAACCGTCGCGCGAGATCGTCGAGCAGGTGCGGATGCGTTGGGGGCTCGCCGCGGAGCCCGAGGTCGCCGGGCGTGTCGACGAGCCCGCGGCCGAAGTGGTGGGTCCAGGCCCAGTTGACGATCATCCGTGCGGCGAGCGGATTGTCGGGCGAGACGACGGCCCGCGCCAGATCGAGCCGGCCGCTCGAGTCGCGGGCCACGGCCGCGCCGCCGAGCAGCTGCGGCAGCCGTCGCTCCACCCTGTCTCCCGGCCTAGCGGGATTGCCGCGGAGGAGGATGTGGCTGTCGATGGGCTGGTCGGCGTCGAACAGCGCCATCGCCCGCGGCGGACCGCCCGCCGCCTCCGCCATGTGCTTGGTGATCTCCTTCTTCCGTTTGCGCAGTTCCGTCTGCTCGGCGCGGGTGGCCACCCGCATCGTGTCAGCCCGCGGCACGACCAGCGGCGTGCCTTCCACGCCGAAGAGACTGCGGAGGGCCGCCACTTCGCTGGGCTCATCCGGTTCCGCGGCAGGCCCGCCAGCAGCCTCGGGAGCCACGCGGGCCACGAGCCGCGCATACATCTCTGCAAGCTGGCGGAGCGTCGTCGGCTTTGCCGATACGATCTCCCGCAGCACAAGCGGGTTGACGACCTTCGGATCGCGTGGCTCGGGCGGCTGGATCCAGGTGGCTCCGAGCGTTTCCAGGGCCGGGCCGATCTCGGCGTCGGGCTTGCCGCGGACCGCGGCCCAGGCCCCGAGGATCGGATGCGTCGGTTCGGCCTTGTCGAGCAGCCGCTGCAAGCGATCGAGCAGCAATTGCTCCAGTTCGTAGCCGTCGGCGAGCTTCGGCGGACGGGTGTCGGCCGCACGCGGAGTCGGCCGGGCGACCTCGCAGAAATAGTCGGCGGCATGGGCCACCGCCTCGCGGACCGCCCGCACGTGGACCGCCGTTTCGTGGGCGCTGACCGCCGCCGCGAGTTCCCCGAGCTTCGTGGCAAATGCCTCGGCCTCCGGCCCCGGTGGCGGTTCGCCAATGGCCGGAAGTGGGTCAGGGAGGCTGCAGTTGGCGAAGATGCCGTGGAGGGCATAGTAGTCGGCCGTGCTCACCGGCTCGTATTTATGATCGTGGCAGCGGCCGCAGGCGACGGTGAGCCCCATCAGGCCGCGGGTCACGAGGTCGATCCGGTCATCGATGATGTCATGCTGGTTGCCCAGGAACGTGCGGCCCACCGTGAGAAAGCCGAGCGCCGCCAGGTCGCTCCGCGGTACCGGCGGCTCGATCCGGTCGGCCGCAAGCTGGAGCGTGACGAACTGGTCATAGGGCAGATCGCGGTGCAGGGCATCGACCACCCAGTCGCGATAGGTCCAGGCGAATGGGTAGCGGTGATCCTGGTTATCCAAGACGTAGCCCATCGTGTCGGCATAGCGGGCGAGGTCGAGCCATTTTCTGGCCCAGTGCTCGGCGTGCTCCCGTGAGTCGAGCAGCCGGTCGACGGCCGCCCGGTAGGCCGCATCGGCCGCCGCCGGGCCGCCCGCGGCTGCGGTGCAGAACGCATCGGCCTCGTCGGCCGAGGGAGGCAGGCCCGTGAGGTCATAAGAAAGTCGGCGGATGAGCTCCCGCGGCGATGCCTCGGGAGAAGGCAGAACACCAGCTTTGCCGAGTTCACTGCCGATGAAGCGATCGATGGCAGAGGCCGACCAGTTCTCGCGCAGCGCCGGATCGAAAGTCGCCGGCAGTTCGGGGGCGGGATGCCGCACCGGGGGCGTGAACGCCCAGTGGCTCTGGAGCGACTCGGCGAGACGTTCTTCCATCGTCGTGCCGTGAGTCGGCTGCGACGCATCGCCATCACCGCCGGGGCCACTCCACGGTGCGCCGGCTGCGACCCAGGCCTCGAGTGTCGTGATCTCGTCGGCGGAGAGTTTTTCGTCGGGGGGCATCGCCACGTCGCCCGCGTGCCGCACGGCGTCGACGAGCCTGCTCTTGGCCACGTCACCCGGCACCACCACCGGACCTGTGTCGCTGCCGGCCAAGAGCGAGCGGCGGCTGTCGAGCCGCAGGCCCGCCTCCGCCACCTTGTCACCGTGGCATCCCTGGCATCTGGCCGCGAGCAGCGGCCGCACCCGCGCCTCAAAGAGGATTTCGAGTTCCCTCGACGTGGCTTCGGCCGCCGGTGCGACGCCGCCGCAGACCGCGGCTGCCATGCCGGCCATGCCGACGGCAAGAACCGAACCACGGCGTCGCAACGCTGCGAAGGTGTTCATGATGCGGGGCCGCAGGCGGGAGGACGGCGTCGGGCGACTCGACACGACGCAGCGGAACGGCAGCGTCGCACCCGCACAGTAGTCTAATCGGCCTCCAGGGCCGGCGGCACGGCAGGAATTCCGGGCGGAATGGCCCGGAAATCGTGAAACGCTCGCACGACGCTGCGACCGCGGGCAGGTGTCAGCCGATCGTTCGCTCGAGATACGCCCGCGCCTGGTTGACCTCGGCGGTGATCGCTTCGACCGCCGCTGGCCGTCCTTGATACAATTCTGGCATCGGCGATCGTGCCGCACCCACCTTGCCGTCGGCAGCCAGGGGTCGACCCGCCATGCTCAGCCAGGAAACCCTCGAACAGTATCGCCGCATGACGATCGGCGAACGACTCGATCTGACCTTCGAGATGATGCGGGAAAACACCCCTTACCTGCTGCGGGGAACCGAGGGCGTCGTTTCCCGCCGCTTCGAACTCATCGAACGTGAAAACGATCTCCGCAACGAGCGCATTCTCGCGGCGCTGTCGCGATTGCAGAAATCCATTCCACGGGAAGTCGTGTGAAAGATCTCACCGACGTCATTCACGAACTGGTCGCTTTGTTCGACCGGATGTCGCTGCCCTATGCGATTATGGGGGGCATCGCCGTGCGGGCATACGGCTTGCCTCGTCCAACCTACGACGTTGACTTCACGCTCGCCGTTGCCCGCGAGCGGCTCCGCGGGCTATTCGAGGCGGTCGAGGAGCTTGGCTACTCGATTCCGACGGCATATGAAGGCGGCTGGGTCGACCAAGTGAGCGGCATGCCGCTCGTGAAAATCCGTCTGTATCTCGATGGCAAGGGCATCGATGCGGATGTGTTTCTGGCGGAGACTGCTTTTCAGCAGGAGGTCATCGCTCGACGCGTGACATGCGCGGTCGAAGAACAGCCTGTCAGCCTGGTCACCGCCGAGGACCTGATTCTGTTCAAGCTGATCGCAAGCCGTCCGCGAGACCTCATCGATGTGCAGGACGTTCTCTTCACGCAGGGCGACCTCGACGAGGCCTACATGCGGCGGTGGGCCAAAGAGCTTGGCGTCGCCGAAAAGCTCGAAGAAGTGCTCGCAGCCCGGTCGTAGGAATGTCTCGTTTGCGGGAAGTTGCACCGATGCACGAGCGACAGGTCACCTTTGCGGCTCATGGCCACATGCTTACCAACACGGGCGTCTGGTCGCCCGACTCGCGGTGGATCGTCTACGACACGCGGACGAGCCCCGACGGCTCCGTCTTCGACGGCACGCGGATCGAACGGGTGGAGGTCGAGTCTGGGCGGATCGAGCTTCTGTATGAGTCGCGAAACGAGGCCTGCTGCGGCGTCGTGACGGCAAGCCCCGTGGACGACCGGGTGGTTTTTATTGTGGGCCCCGAACAGCCCACGGCCGACTGGCAGTATGGCCCGGCCCGGCGGCGGGGCGTGGTCGTGCGGACGTCAAAGCCCGGCGTGATCGAACCGCTTGATGCCCGCGACATGGTCCCGCCCTTCACGGCTGGCGCGCTTCGCGGCGGCAGCCACGTGCATGTTGTGAGTCCTGACGGCAGGCTCGTAAGTTTTACCTACGAGGATGCGGTCTTGGACGCGCCGCCGGCCGCCGGCATGCCTGTGGGCTCGCCGCGCGAGAAAAATCTCCGCGGCATCGGCGTGAGCGTGTGCGGTCATCCGGTGCAGGTGCCGAAGTCGCACCCTCGGAATCACGACGGCACGGCCTTCACCGCGCTCGTGACGCGGCTCTCGGATGATCCGACGCCCGGCAGCGACGACATTTCAAAGGCCTTCGAGGAGGCGTGGGTCGGCAGGCACGGGTATGTGCGGACCGACGGCACGCGGCAGCGCTACGCGCTTGCGTTTCAGGGGCAGGTCGTCGTGCACGACGCATCGACCGGCGGGTGGTGCATGATCAGCGAAGTCTTCGTGTGCGATCTGCCGGACGATCTTGAGGCATTGACGATCGCAGGTGATCGGCCCCTGGCGGGCACGACGACTCTCCGGCCGGCGCCGGCCCGCGGCGTGACGCAGCGGCGGATCACGTTTACTGCGGACCGCAGTCACCCGGGCATTCAGGGTCCACGGCACTGGCTGCGGTCGAGCCCCGACGGCTCGCGGATCGCATGCTTGATGCGGGACGACGTCGGCGTCGTGCAACTCTTCACGGTGAGCCCGAACGGCGGCGAGCCGGTGCAGGTGACGCACGACGGGTGGCCCGTGGCGAGCTCGTTCACGTGGAGCCCGGACGGCCGGCAGATCGCGTATGTCGCCGACTCGAGCGTGTTCGTCGTCGATGTGGCCAGCGGTGCGGGCACGCGGCTCACCGACCGCACGATCGCGGCTTCGCCCCGGGCGGAGGCCTGCGTTTTCTCGCCCGACGGCCGCCGGATCGCCTTCATGCGGAGCCTGCCGGCCGCTCCGCAAGCCCCAAGCGCAGAGCGTCACGACCCGGCGGCCGTCCTGCACAACCAGATCTTCGTCGTCGACACGCCGCCGTGACGCCGGGCCGGGAACGGCCTTGCCTCACAGCCGTCGCGCCGTCGATACTCTGGGTTCATCCGGCACCGTGGTTTACCCGGCACTCTGGTTTTCCCCGGCCGAAACCGGTTGCCCCGATTCCATATCATCCGCGGTCCATCATTATGCCCACCGTCCGTTTTGCCGATGGCGTCGTCAGTGATTTCCCCCAGGCCGCCCGTGTGGGCGATGTCGTCCCCGAGGCGATCAGGAAGGGGCCGCGAAAGCAGCGGCCCATCGCGGCGCTCCTCGACGGCAAGGCCGTGGGGCTCGACACGCCGCTGCCCGTCACGGGTGAGGCCGCGATCGAGTGGCTCGCGGCCGGTGATCCGCGGGCGCTGCCCGTGATGCGGCACTCGGCCGCCCACATCATGGCCCGGGCCGTGATGCGAATCTTTCCCGACGTCGAGCTGGCATTTGGCCCCACCGTCGGCGAGGGCTTTTATTACGACATGCGGGCCGGCCGGCCGATCACCGACGACGACCTGCCGCTGATCGAGGCCGAGATGAAGAAGATCATCGAGGCAGACGAGGCCTTCGAGCGAGTGGAGGTGCCGCGGGAGAAAGCGGTGGAGATCGTTCGGGATCTCAGGCAGCCGCTCAAGGTCGAGCACATCGAGACGGGCTTGGCCGCCCACCCGACGCTGTCGTTCTATCGGCAGGGTGAATTCGTCGACCTCTGCCGAGGGCCCCACGTGACGAGCCCCGGCTGCATCGGCGCCTTCAAGCTCATGAACATCGCCGGCGCCTACTGGAAGGGCGACGCCAACAACGCCCAACTCCAGCGGCTCTACGGCACCGCCTGGTTCACGCAGGCCGATCTCGACGCCCACCTGGCGGCGCTGGAAGAAGCACGCAGGCGCGATCATCGGGTGTTGGGCAAGCAGCTCGACCTCTTCACAACGAGCCCGCTCGTCGGTTCGGGCCTCGTGCTCTGGATGCCGAAGGGGGCGGTGCTCCGCGGCGTGCTCGAATCATTCGTCCGCGACGAGCTGGCCGCGCGGGGCTACCAGCCGGTCTACACGCCGCACATCGGCAAGGTCGATCTCTACAAGATCTCCGGCCACTATCCCTACTACGCCGACAGCCAGTTCAAGCCGATCGTGATGAGCGACGACGAGCAGTATCTCTTGAAACCGATGAACTGCCCGCACCATACGATGATCTACAAGGCCCGGCCGCGGAGCTACAAGGAACTGCCGCTCCGCCTGGCCGAGTTCGGCACCGTCTATCGCTACGAGCAGTCGGGTGAACTGGGCGGCATGACGCGGGTCCGCGGCTTCACGCAGGACGACGCCCACATCTTCTGCACCCACGAGCAGGTGGAGCAGGAGGTGGAGGGCTGCATCGACTTCACGCTCAAGGTGCTCGAGAGCCTGGCATTCGACAACTTCCGTGTCCGGCTCGGCTTCCGTGACCCGAAGAGCGATAAATACGTCGGCCCGCCGGAGCGGTGGGACGAGGCCGAGGCGGCGATCGAGCGGGTGGCCCGCCGCATGAACCTGCCGGGCTGCGAGCCGGAGCCGGGCGAGGCGGCCTTCTACGGCCCCAAGATCGACTTCGTGGTGCACGACTCGCTCGGCCGCGAGTGGCAGCTGGGCACCGTGCAGCTCGACTACAACCTGCCGAGCGCCGAGCGGTTCGACCTCGAATACATCGGCGCCGACAACGCGAAGCACCAGCCGGTGATGATCCACCGGGCCCCGCTGGGCAGCATGGAGCGGTTCGTGGGAGTGCTCATCGAGCACTTCGCGGGGGCGTTTCCCTTGTGGCTCGCGCCCGAGCAGGTCCGTGTGCTGCCAGTGAGCGAGAAGAGCGAGGCCTACGCCAGGCAGGTGCAGGCGCGGCTCGAGGCGGCAGGCCTCCGCGTGGGCATCGATCTGGCGGCGGAGAAGCTCGGCGCGAAGGTGCGAACGGCACAGCTCGACATGATTCCGGCGATGATCGTCTGCGGCCCGCGGGACGAGGCGGCCGGCACGGTGAGCCTCCGCGACCGGATCGACGGGGATGTCGGCGCGATGAGTCTGGAAGCCGCGGTCGAGCGGCTCCGCGATGAAAACGCCCGCCGTGCGGTGCGTCACAAGCCGAAGCCACTCGCCGCGGCGGGCTCTGCCAGCGCAGGTGCCGGCGAGGAGTATTGACCAGCTTCCGCCGATGCCGGCTCGACGAGTGCGCACCCATGCCACGCTTCGCTGTTCTTGAACACACGGGCGCCCCCGACGATCCCGCCGGCCGGCACTTTGACCTGCTGCTCGAGGCGGGGGCCGCCTGTCGCACCTGGCGGCTTTTGACGCTGCCAAAGGCGGCAGGGGATGCCGTGGCTGGGCTTGAGTTGCCGCCGCATCGGCTCGTCTGGCTCGAGCGGCTGGAGGGAGAGGTGTCGGGCGGCCGCGGGTTTGCCCGACGGGTCGATGCGGGGCACTACGACCTGCGCTCCGCCGATGCGGCCGACCTTTCCACGGCCACGGCGATCGTGCTCGAACTCGCCGGCGCGACCTTCTCCGGACGATTGCGGCTGGAGGCGGTGGGCGACGGCTGGTCCGTGCGGCTCGGATGAGGAAGCCCGGGTCCATGGGATCCTCGGGGCGGGAGTATGATGGGGACGTGAGTTGGCACGAGTCCACGTCCCCCAGGAACGTTCTGCGATGAAACCCCGTGAAGTGCTCGCGATGTGCCGCGAGAAGGAAGTGAAGGCGGTCGATCTGCGGTTCGCCGATTTTCTCGGCGCCTGGCAGCACTTCACGATCCCCGTCGGCAAGCTCGAGGAAGACACGTTCGACGACGGCCTCGGCTTCGACGGCTCGAGCATCCGCGGCTGGCAGGCGATCAACGAGAGCGACATGCTGCTCGTGCCGGTGCCCGATTCGGCCTTCGTCGATCCCTTCGCGCAGATTCCCACGCTCGTGATGGTCTGCAACGTGCAGGACCCGATCACGCGGGAGGACTATTCCCGCGACCCGCGGAACGTGGCCCGCAAGGCGGTGAACTATCTGAAGAGCACCGGCATCGCCGACACCTGTTTCATCGGGCCGGAGGCGGAGTTCTTCGTGTTCGACGACGTGCGGTTCGACCAGAACGCCCACGAAGGCTACTTCCACCTCGACTCGGTCGAGGCGGAGTGGACGCGGGGCCGGGCCGAGGGGCCGAACCTCGGCTACAAGCTGCGGCACAAGGAGGGCTACTTTCCCTGCCCGCCGTCCGACCAGCTGATGGACCTCCGCAACGAGATGATGCAGACGATGATCCAGTGCGGGATCGACGTCGAGGCGCAGCACCACGAGGTGGCGACCGCTGGCCAGTGCGAGATCGACATGCGGTTTCAGGAACTGGTGCGGATGGCCGACCAGATGTGCCTCTATAAATACATCGTGCGCAACGTCGCCCGGCGGGCGGGCAAGACAGTGACGTTCATGCCGAAGCCGATCTTCGGCGACAACGGCTCCGGCATGCACACGCACATCTCGCTCTGGAAGGCGGGGCATCCGCTCTTCGCCGGCTCGGGCTACGCGGGCCTCTCGGAGATGGCGGTCCACGCGATGGGCGGGATTCTCCGCCACGCTCCCGCGCTGCTCGCGCTCACGAACCCCACCACCAACAGCTACAAGCGGCTGGTGCCGGGCTACGAGGCGCCGGTGAACCTCGCCTATTCGCAGCGGAACCGCTCCGCCAGCTGCCGGATCCCGATGTATTCGACGAGTCCGAAGACGAAGCGGATCGAGTTCCGCTGCCCCGATCCGACCTGCAATCCCTATCTCTCCTTCTCGGCGATCCTGCTGGCGGCGATCGACGGCATCCAGAACAAGATCAACCCCGGGGAGCCGCTCGACCGCGACATCTACGATATGCCGCCGGAGGAACTGGCAAACGTGCCGAAGGCTCCCGGCTCGCTCGACGAGGCGCTCGACGCCCTCGAGCGCGATAGCGATTTCCTGCTGCGGGGCGACGTCTTCACGGAGGACGTGATCGCGACCTGGATCAGGTTCAAGCGGGAGAAGGAGATCGCCCCGATGCGGCTGCGGCCTCACCCCTACGAGTTCTGCCTCTATTTTGACGCCTGAGCCGGATTCCAAATGATCTGCAGGCGTCTTGGAGGTCGGGGCTGCCAGTACCCCGTCGCCGGACGTTCGCGTCGGGCATCCTGCCCAACGCTCACTGCATGTCCGCTGCGCTTCGCCATCCTGGCTGCGCTTGCTCCCATAGCCCGGCTCCCGGGGCACTGGCAGCCCCTCCTGCGACGTCGTTCAGAGAGGATGCGGACGCACGCTGCGGCGTGCCTCTTTCTCTCCAACGGCGAGCCGGGATCGG
>JBILWX010000219.1:0-4129 GCA_044369655.1 Pirellulales bacterium | reverse complement strand
GCCGGCCACGAAGAGCGACCGGTAGACCTTCGACGGGCTGTTGTCGGCCGGCACCATCACGCCGCTCGACGTGAAGGAGAGCGACTGATTGCCGTTCTTCGCCACCACGAGCGGCAGCGCCGGCACGCGGGTGTGGACGCCGATCCGCTCCGCGGCGAACTGGTCGAGCGAGATCGAGTTTTTGAACGAGGCCGTGCCGGGGTGCGGCGCCGCCGTGAGAAACGTCGCCTCGGCGGAATGGCCGCCCGTCACCTCCGGATGCGACGTGCCCGACACGATCGTGAACTGGTCGCGAAAATCCACGAAGGGCTCGAGGTAGGGCGTGAGGGCGAAGTCGCGGCCCGCCGTCTCGGGGAAGAAGCTCTGCCCGTACACGCCGAGGTTCGTGCAGACCGCCAGCAGCCGGCGGGGCTCCGGATCGGCGGGCTTGCCGAAGGCGGGCCGCATCGCGTCGAGCAGCGGCAGGGCGAGCGCGGCACCGGAACCCCGCAAGAGCGTGCGGCGGGAGAGCGTGGGCATGGTCAGAGCTCCAGGGGCGTGGGCACGGGCACAGACTACTTCAGGTGAAAGAGATCGCTCTGCACGATCTCCTTGATCAGCGAGCGGAGGCCGTGCTGCGACGGCTTCGTCTTCTTCACGATCGCATCGATGTCGTCGCGGTCGGAAAAGCGGATGCCAGATCCGGTGGCATAGACGACGAGCTGCTGCGCGAGGCTCCTCGCGATCGCATCCTCGTCGGCGAGGAGCAGCTTCTTCAGCTCCTCGATATCGTGAAACGAACGGCCGTCGGCGAGCGTGCCGCTCGCATCGACCTCGGCCCCAAGCCGGACCTTCGATCGCAAACGCCACGGATTGCCCGCCATGCTCACGACCTCGATGGAGGGCTCTTCGGCCTCCTCCTTGCCCCGCCGGATTTTCTTGGGGGCGCCATCGAGCCGATACCGGTCGCGCCGGCTGCCGATCGGGTCGAAGCTCTCCATCGCGAGGCCATAGGGATCCATCTTGTCGTGGCAGACGGCGCAGGCCCGATCGGCACGGTGCATTTCCAGCATCTGCCGGATCGTCGTGGCCCCCGTCGCGTCGGGCTCGATCGCGGGGATGTTGGGCGGCGGCGGCAGCCGGGGCACGCCGAGCAGCCGCTCCATCACCCACACGCCCCGCAGCACGGGCGACGTGGCCGTGCCGTTGGCCGTCACCTTCAGGATCGAGGCCTGCGTCAGGAGGCCGCCGCGGGGCAGACCGGCGGGAACCTTCTGCTCGCGGAAGGCCGCGCCGCGCACGCCCTCGATGCCGTAGAGCTGGGCGAGCCGCTGGTTGACGAGGATCGTGTCGGAGTCGATCAACTGGCCGACGCCGAGGTTCTTGTCGACAAGCAGCCGGAAAAAGCCCCGCGTCTCCGCGAGCATCGAGTCGCGAAGCCACGGGTCGAAATCGGGATAGAGATCGGGATCGGGGGTGGTGAAGTCGATCTCGCGGAGCTGCAGCCAGTCGTCGAGAAAGTGCTCCACGAACCGGTCCGATTTCGGATCCGCGAGCATCCGCTCGACCTGCGCCGCGAGCACCTCCGGCCCGGCGAGCGTGCCCGATGCTGCGAGCTGCAGGAGCTGCTCGTCGGGGGGCGAATCCCAGAGGAAATAGGAAAGCCGCGACGCGAGGGCATGGGGCCCGAGCCGCGCGGGCTTGCCGGCGGCCTGCGGCACGCCCGACTCGAGCCCGATGAGCAGGAAATCGGGAGCGCAGAGGATCGCTCGATAGCCCGCGAGCATCGCCTCTGCGAACGGCCGACCGGCGGCCACTTCCGCCTCCACGATCTCGAGGTAGGGCCGCAGTTCGCCTGCCGCGACGGGCCGCCGGAAGGCCCGACTGGCGAAGCCACTGAGAAGCCCCGCCGGCTCCGCCGAATCTCCGAACAATCTACGATGGCACTCGGGGAGGCCCGGGTCGAGTGGCCCCTCGATCTCGAAAAAGTCGTAGGCGATCGCGGGGCCTGCGTAATCAGTGACACCGTTCGTGGTCGCCCAGTTCGCGGGGCCGCTGGCCGGCAGCGTCATCGCGTGGAACGAGATCCGGTCGCCCGGCATGAGGAAGGCCGTGAACTCGTGCATGGTGGGCTCGAGCGACGGCGCGTCGAAGAAGCCGATCGGCCGGCCGCGGAGCGAAGCGCGGACGATGTGCGTGAAGTCGCCGTCGCCATAAAACTCCGTGTATTCGCGGACGGTGCGGACGGGGTCCGTGTTCCCGCGCGGCGCGGCCTGCCATTTGCCCTTCTCGTCTTTGGTGAACGGCGCGTCGAAGGCCTGATACTGTTGGATCGTGTCGAGCCGCGCGGGCCCCGCCTTGATGCGGTCCCACCGCAGGCCCCAGATCGAAAACCGCACCTTATAAAAACCGGCCACCGGCGGCTCGAATCCGTCGGGCTGGATGCCCTCGGGCTGGTGGGCCCCGATCACGCCAGTGAAAACAGCGACCGAGTCAGCCGAACCACCGAACGACGCGGCCCGGTAGCAATTGCCGGGATTGCCCACCGGATCGCCGACGATGTGGGTCGAGAGGCCCGGGGCAAGCTCGCGGCCGATGAGCGGGGCGCCGCAGTGAATATTCACGGCGCCGCGGACCGTGCCCTGGTCGATGGCCTTTCCGTGCCAGACCTTCCGCTCCGGCGGCTTCGCGTCGCGCACGACCGCCTGCGCGAGCGCGGCGGTGGCCGCCTCCAGATACTTCTGCATCTGGACGTAGGAGATGTCGAGGCCGCCTGCCACCTTGTCGAAGCCATGTGTGCGGCCGTCTTCGGGCAGCAGTTCCTTCACCGCGAGCGTCGGCAGGGCGAAGAGATCGCGGAGCGTGTTTTCGTATTCGATCCGGCTCATGCGGCGGATCGTCGTGCGGCCCGTGCCGGCGGCAGCCTGCGTCTCGGCGGCCGTGATCACCGGCTCGATCACCGCGATGAACTCCCTCCGGTCGGCTGCGGAAGGCTGCGCGGCATCCGGCGGCGGCATCTCGCCGTCGCGGACGCGATCGTGCACGCGTGCGAGAATGCGGAGCGCATCGGCCGACGCGGCCGCCTTCGCTGGGTCAAGCGGCAGCGTGTCGAGCCGCAGGCCGGCCTCCTGCACGTCGGGGCCGTGGCACTCGATGCAGGTGTTGGAAAGAAACGTGGCGACGGGGCCACTCTCCGCGGCCACGACGGGCCAAGCGAAGACGAAGAGGGGGACAAAAAGGGGACGCAGCTCTTTTCGCAACATTGTTTACGCCGTCACTCTAACCGCCAGGAAAAGAGCTGCGTCCCCTTTTTAAACCCTAGATTACTCCAGGGTTTTCTTGCCCCGCATCCTGCTTTCGCAGGATGTTGGTCACGCGGGCCGGAGCGTACTGTGGAAGCTTCGTCTCATGCACCGAGACCCAGCGCCCATCCGATCCGGAGATGATCCATGATTCATGCGTCTCGCCTGCACAAGCTCCCCATCGCGGTTGCCCTCTTGGCCGCATGCTGGGCCGGGTCTCCCGCGGCACAAGGGGCGGTTTCGCTCACCGAGCAGGGCCAGCCGCGGGCGGTGATCGTGCACAACGGGCACACGGCTCTGCCGACCGAGGTGGCACGCAACCGCGATGCCAAGTCCATGAAGCCGCCGGCCGACGCGTTGAACCACTATCTGAAGCAGATCACCGGCACGGAGCTGCCGGCGGTGGCGACACTGGCGGAAGCGGAGGGCAAACCGTCGATCGTGCTGGAAGTGGTGGACAAGGTGCCGGGCGCGAGCGAAAAGCCCACCGGCCCGCAGGCCTATCGGATCAAGGCCGACGGCAACCGCATCACGCTGACGGCGGCCACGCCTCTCGGATTGCACAACGCCGTTTATGGTCTCCTGGAAGATCACCTCGGCTGTCGGTTCTACACGTTCGCCCGCAAGGGGCTCTCCTACGCCGGGCCGGGCTATGAAGTGGTGCCGAAGCGGCCGACGCTCGCGCTCGACGGGATCGACGATTTCCAGGAGCCGGCCTTCGCCAATCGCGGGTTCATCTACTGGGTGGGGAGCTATCCCTGGATTCTCCAGAATCGCGGGGTGGGCACGCCGGGCGACGGCACGAGCGCTGCGTTGGCCGCCGGGCACAACATGTATGACCTCCTGCC
>JBILWX010000094.1:0-13936 GCA_044369655.1 Pirellulales bacterium | reverse complement strand
CGCCCCGTGGCGCCGCGGCTTGTAGCAGCGTCCCAGCGGCCCCACCAGCATCGCCGGCAGGAGCACGAGGTCGCCGGCCAACGCCGCCAGCATGAGCATCGCGAGCATCCAGGAAAACCGGCTCGTCGGTGCGAAGGAACTGAGCGAGAAGATCAGGATGCCGAGTGCACAGACGATCGTGCTCTCCGTCATCGCCGCGGCACAGTGCTCGAACGCGGCATGAACCGCCGCGGCCGGCGCGAGGCCCGAGTCGATCGACCGCCGGTAGAAGGTGAGGAAGTGCAGCGTGCCGTCGATCGCCATTCCGAGCGCGATCGACGCCGTCATCACGCTGCCGATATCGAGCGGTGTGCGGGTCCAGCCCAGGAACCCGAACATCAGGATCATCGGAAACACGTTGCTGATCATCGCGACCATTCCGGCCACGACACCGCGTTCCACCACCATCATCACCACCAGGATCAACGCGCAGGCCGACAAGAAACTCGTAAAGAGATCGGAGAGCAGCGTATTTTGGATGGCGTGCACCAGCGGCATGATGCCGGTGCAGGCAACGCCGATGCCGCGGGCCGCGCCCCCTGCCTCGGCGATGACCGGCTCGATGTCCTGCCGCACCTGGTCCAGCAGTTCGCCATAATCGATCTCACGCAGCGCCGAAATCCGGGCCGTCGCCCGCCAGAGCTGGCCACCATCGTGGTTGCGGATGTATTTCATGTCGTCGATGGCGACGAGGCTGCGTTCCAGCTTGCGGGCCACCACCCGCCGCCGGGCGGACGCCAGCGGCCCCGAACCCTGGGGCGTGTCGGGCATGAACAGTGCCGCCGACATGACCGTGTTCGCTCCCACCGTCTGGCCGAGGCGGTCGGCCGCGCGTTCCAGAAGCGCCAGCCGCTCGGCCGGCGGCACCGGCGAATCCTTGGAAAACTCGAGCACCACCTCGATCGGCACCAGCGGACCGATGTGCTCCTCGATCCAGCGATAGTCGGAGATCACTCGGCTCTCGGGCGGAAACAGCGTGTCGATGCGGACGGAGGTCCGGATCCCGCCAATCCCCGCTCCCGAGATGGCCATCGACAGGAAGAACACCGCCACGATCGCCGGCGCGAAGCGGATACAGAACGCGGCAAATCCCCTGGTGAATCCGCCGCCCTGGTCCGCCCCTGCTGCCCCAGCCTGATGGGCGTGGAGCCTTCGATCCCTGATCGGCCATCGTTCAAAAACACCTGGCACGATGAGAAACAGCGCGATCAGCGTGACCATCACGGCGATCGCGGCGTGGAATCCGAACGCCCGGATCGGCTCCAGTTCGCTGACGACCAGCGACGCCAGACCGATCGCGGTGGTGCCGGCCGACAACAGGCAGGGCAGCCAGCCGAGGCGCACCGCCCGCGTCGCCACTCCCTGCCGACCGCCCGAGGCGAGCGACTCGACGAGGTAGTTGACGAGATGGATGCCCCCCGAGACTCCAAGCGCCAGCACGAGCACCGGCATCACGATCAGCACGGGGTTCATCCGGTCGCCCCAGAGGTACATGGTGGCGAACGAGAGGCCCACGCACCACAGCGACACGAGGAACACCAGGCATGCATACCCGAAAGCCTTCAGCGACCACCACGTGAGCAGCAGGATGATGACCGCCGCCGGTGCCGCGAAGGTGTCGAGCGAGTCGTTGCTGGCGACGTCCACAGACACGTTGTCGACCACGGGCCCGGCCATGTGCACGGCCGTGTCGTCGATGGTGGCGGTCTGCCGGATGGTGTTCCTGATCCAGGCCACGGCATGCTTGCGATCGGCGAGCCCCTCGGGCGTGAACCCGATCGCCGCCATGGTGGTCTTGCCGTCCGGGCCGACGAGCACGCCCGTGAGCCGCTCGATGGCCGTCTCGCGTGGGAGCGACAGCGGCGGCTCCATCAGCCGGTCGAGCACGGTCGACCCCGTGGCGATGCCCTCGAACCAGGGGAGTCCCTGCCGATCGCGCGGCGACTTGTCGCCGCTGGCAGCCTCCACGAGCCGGGCGAGCGCCGGCGACCCGAGTTCGCACCCGGGCCACGAGACCACGACGACGTCGCCGCTCTCGAATTCCTTGACGAATTCCTGGTAGGCCCGGCGCGGGCCGAATTGCAGCGGCACCCAGTCGATCGGCGTCGTCGCCTCCACCGAAAGCACCCGAAACGCGGAGAACGCGATGAAGGGCGCGGCGGCCGCCATCGCCGCGAGCGTGCAGACGCTCACGACGAACCACCGGCCCCAGCGTGGCCCGTCGTGAGCCACTGGCGTGGCGTCGTCAGACTCATCCATGATGGGCAACGCCGCGGTCCGGAAAGGGGGCAGGAGCAGGATCAGGGGGTTGTCGGGGCCGTGGTCAGCCGCCGGTCGGCAAGTGCCTCATGATATCCAGTGGGCGACAAAACACCGAAGGCCGGGCCTGAGGCTCGTTTTCCCGGGCAAGGCGGCATTGTCGGCCGGCCGCGGCGTGTGCCAAGCTACCCGCCAGCCCCCCATCCGTTCCGGTTTCAGGCAGCCACACCCGATGCCCGTCTTCGATTATTCATTCACCGTGGATGCCCCGCTCGAGGCGGTCCGCGACTTCCACCACGACACAAGCGCGCTGAAGAAGCTGACGCCTCCACCGACGATCGTGCAGTTGCACTCGATCGAGCCGCTGGGCGAGGGGTCGGTGTCGCGGTTCACGCTCTGGGTGGGGCCGCTGCCGCTCAAGTGGAAGGCGGTGCATCGCAACGTGAGCGACCGTGGTTTCACCGACGTTCAGGCGGAGGGACCGGCAGCGAAGTGGGAGCACACCCACACCTTCGTGCCGCTGTCGGCGGGCGTCACCGAGATCCGGGAGCACATCGAGTACGAGCACAAGCGCGGCTTCTGGGGGCTCGTGACGCGGCTCTTGTTTTCGTGGCCGAACCTCTGGTTCATGTTCACGTATCGGAAGTTGGCCACACGGTGGCATCTCCGATGAAGAGCGAGTGCCTCGTCTTGGACTCGAACCAAGAACCCTCTGATTAAGAGTCAGATGCTCTGACCAATTGAGCTAACGAGGCTGAAGCCGCTGTTTTACCCGTCGCGTCATCGCCCGACAAGGGCCGGTCCCCGGCCGCCGCGTTGAGGGTTTTTTGCAGAACGGCTACATTTCCCGCTCCGCACACGTCACCATTTTTCTGAAGAGGATTTTCATGGGCAGGTTCGACGGAATGAAGGGTCTGGTTCTCGGCGTCGCCAACGATCACTCGCTCGCCTGGGCCATCGCCAAGGAGATTCTCGCGGGCGGCGGCCAGATCGGCTTCTCCCACCTCCCCGACCGCCCCGACGACGAGCGGCAGCGGAACCGCCGCCGCGTGTCCCAGCTCACCGACCCGGAGCCGAACGCGAAATTCCTCGTGCCGATGGACGTCTCCAGCGACGAGCAGATTGCCGCCGTGATGGACCGGGCCAAGCAGGAGTTTGGCACGCTCGACTTCGTCGTCCACTCGATCGCCTACGCCCCGCTCGACGACCTCAAGGGAGAGACCACCGACTGCAGCCGCGAGGGCTTCCGCATCGCCATGGAGACGAGCGCCTACAGCCTCCTGGCCGTCGGCCGCCTCTGCCGGAAGATCCTCGCGAAGGACGCGTCGATCCTCACGCTCACCTACTTCGGCGGCGAGAAGGTCGTGCCCGGCTACAACATCATGGGCGTCTGCAAGGCGACCCTCGACGCCTGCGTGAAATACATGGCCTACGATCTCGGCCCGGCCGGCGTCCGTGTCAACGCCGTGAGCGCGGGCCCGGTGCGCACGCTCGCGGGCCGCGGAGCCGGCGTGGACGAGATGCTCGGCCTCTACGAGCGGATGGCGCCGATGGGCCGCAACATCACGCAGGACGAGGTGGGCAAGGCCGGCGCCTGGCTGCTCTCGAAGGACTCGTTCGGTATCACCGGCGAGATCCTCCACGTCGATGCCGGCTACAACATCATGGGCTCTCCCGGCCGGCTCCTGGAACTGGTGCAAAAGCCGGCGTGATTGCCGTCATCCGGCCATGAACGCGGCGCCCCTCCAGATTGCAGTGGCGGTGGTGGTTCACGACGGCCGCGTGCTGGTGGGTCGTCGTCATCCCGCCGCGGAAAACGCGGCCGGACTGCATGAGTTTCCGGGTGGCAAGGCCGAGCCGGGCGAATCGCCCGCGGCGGCAGCGGCACGAGAAACGCTCGAGGAAGCCGGTCTCGTCGTGCGGATCGGCCCGCTGCTCGAGGCAGCGACAGGGGAATCCCGGTCCGGACCGATCGCGATTCACTTCTTCCAGGCGGAGCCGCTCGACCCCGGCATGCCGCCCCGGCCGCCGTTCGCCTGGGTGCCCATCGCGAGGCTCACGGAACTCGCGTTTCCGTCAGCAAACGCGGCGGTCATCCGACATCTGCTGGGCGTCGAGCCGTAGGCATCAATCGCCGAAACAGCCCCCGGAAGTCCCTTGCTTGCGCTGCGGGCTTGGATGGGAGCGGGATGATCTCACCGCGGGAGCTGGGATCGGCGGAAGCTCGAGGAGCTGGCTGCACGAAAAACACGACATCGTGTCGTTTTTTCTTGGCAAACGCAGTTTGCTGGTACTGCGCATGGCATCCTGCCATGCAGCCAAAACGGGGAGCCGGGATCGGCGGAAGCTCGAGGAGCATTAGGCGTATCCTCGCCGTAGCGACGAGACTTCTGCCGTCCCGGGCGGTGCATCGTCACTCGAGGCTGCCCGCAGTTCCCTTGCTCGCGCTGCGGGCTTGGATGGGAGAAGAGCGGGCGTGGGTGAAAGCGAAGACGGAGGCGTCGAGAAGCCCGGGTTCGCTTGCCTCTCGCGTTTACGGCGGGTCGTAACCGCCCGGATGCCAGGGATGGCAACGGGCGATGCGGGCGAGGCCGCGGAGGCTGCCGCGGACGGCACCATGTTTCTCGACCGACTGACGGAAATAGCTGCTGCAGGTCGGCTCGAACCGGCAATGCCGGCCGAGCAACGGGCTCAGTGTCAGCTTGTAAAGAATGACGAGCCCGACAAGCACGGCCGATGCCGCGCGGTCGCATGCCCGCAAGACACTCCGCCACAGCTGGCGCAGCCACGACATGGCTCACCTCCGGCGACGTGGGGGCTGGCCGGCAGCGGGCTGCCGGCCCGAGGCATGGCTCTCCGCATTGGCAGCCGCCGCATATCCCGGTCTCGCCACGACGCGGGTCGCGAGGTCCCTGATCGTCTCCTCCACCTGGCGCGCTCCCGAAGCGCCGGCAGGCGGGGCGCCCGACCGCACGACGATGACGAAATCGTTGCCGGCGGGCAACGTCGCCCGCACCTGGCGAAACGCCTCCCGCAGCCGCCGCTTCCAGCGGTTGCGGACCACCGCGTTGCCGATGCGCCGCGACACGGAGAGCCCGATCCGCGCCGGCTGCGTGGCACTTCCCGCCGGGCAGGCATAGAGGACGAGCGCCCCGCTCGCCGCGCTCCGCCGCACGGCAAACACCCGCGCAAAATCGACCGGAGACATCAGCCGCACGGCCCGTGGGAAGCCGGCCCTGCCGGCGGCTTGAGCCATCACCACCGCAGTTGCGCCCGCGGCGCCACCGCACCGGCAGCCGCCTTCGCAGCTGCGAGCAACTGCGCGACAGCCGCGGCATCGGCCGACTCGGGCAGCATGATCTGCACCTCGGCGATGAGATCTCCCTTCGCCCCATTGGCATGCCGCACCCCCATGCCGGCCGCACGGAGCTTGCGGCCGCCGGACGTGCCGGCCGGGATGCGGAGGCTGATCGTGCCCCAGGGCGTGGGCACGTCCACCTTCGCCCCCTCGATGGCCTCGGCGAGGGAGATCGGAAGGGTCAGTTCGAGCGTGTCGCCGTCACGGCGAAACACCGGGTGCGATTCCACTCCCACCTCCAGAAGCAGGTCCCCCGCAGGCCCGCCACCCGCGCCCGGCGCCCCCTGCCCGCGGAGCCGCATCCGCGCACCATCCGGCAGCCCCTGCGGGATCGTCACGCTGATCGTCTCGGCCTTGCCGTCGCGGTCGATCCGCACGTCGGTCTTGCCCCCTTCGATCGCCAGCTTGAACGGCACCTCGATGCGGGCGGTGAGATCCTCGCCCGCCACCTGGGCGGCGCGTTTGCGGCCGCGGCCGGCCCGACCACCGCCACCCGCACCGCGAAACATGTCGGCAAAGCCACCGGCGCCGCCGAAGAGGCTCTCGAGATCGATCTCGCCGCCGCCCCCCGGAAAGCCGCCCGCGCCGGGAAACGGACCGCGGCCACCGCCGGCCCAGCCGCCGCCGGGACCACCCGGACCGCCGGCCCCGACGCCCTCGAACGAACTGCCGTAGCGGTCATACATTTCCCGCTTGCTCGGGTCGTTGAGCACGTCGAAGGCGCTTTGCACCTTCTTGAACTTCTCCTTCGCCGCGGCGTCGTCGGGATGGAGATCGGGATGGTACTTCCGCGCCAACTCGCGGTAGGCCTTGCGAATGTCCTCGGCTGATGCCGACTTCGGCACGCCGAGCGTCTGATAGTGGTCTTCCGCCATCGAATGGACTCAGGGGAAAGGCGTCGCCGGCCCTGCCGTCTTGGGCCGTCCGCGAAGCCCGCCATTGTAGCAGGCGATCGAGCCGGGTCAGCGACGCCTTTTCGCTCAGCCCCGCGGCTTCCGTGGCTTGCCTGTCGGACCGCGTCCCCGCCCTGCCCGTGACGGGGCGGTGAGCCGGCCGAGGCCGGGAAGCAGCAACCCCTCGCCGCCGGTCGAGGCCGGCACGGCGGCCGCGAAAGACTCCGCATCGGGTATCGCCTGCTCGAGCATCTGCATCTGGCACCGCACCGGCGTCTCCCCCGCCCCGGGTGCAAGGAGATGAAACACCCCGTCGGCCCCCAACTGCCTGGCGCGTGTATTGTCGGCGAGATAGGTGGGAATGATCTCCTTCAGGATCCGCGTCGACAACTCCGGCGCGAGCACCGGAAACATCAGCTCGACCCGGCGGAAAAAGTTCCGTGGCATCCAGTCGGCGCTCGACAGATACACCTTCGCATCGTCGTCGGGACCGAAGACATAGATACGGCTGTGCTCGAGGAACCGGTCGACGATACTGCGGACCCGGATCGTCTCGCTCAGGCCTGGCACGCCCGGCCGCAGGGAACAGATGCCCCGCGCCACGATATCGACCGGCACGCCCGCCTGACTGGCCCGGTAGAGCGCCTCGATCACCGTGTGATCCACCAGCGCGTTGAGCTTGGCGAAGATGCGTGACGGGCGGCCGGCGATCGCCCGCTGCGTCTGCTCCTCGATCAGTTCGAGGGTGCGGCGATGCAGGTCGTTGGGCGCCACGACCAGCTTTCGCCAGGCGTGTCCCTGCGAGTAGCCGGTGAGCAGGTTGAACAGCGCCGACGCATCCTCCGCGATCGCCTCGTCGGCGGTGAACAGGCCCAGATCGGTGTAGATCGTGGCCGTCGTCGGGTTGTAGTTGCCCGTGCCCAGATGCACGTACCGCCGCAGTCGCTGCCCCTCGTTCCGCACCACCATCGACACCTTGCAGTGGGTCTTCAGATCGAGAAATCCAAACACGACGTGCACGCCCGCGCGCTCCATCTGCCGCGCCCAGCTTACGTTGTTGGCCTCGTCGAAGCGGGCCTTCAATTCCACGAGCGCCGTCACCTGTTTGCCCGATTCCGCAGCGGCGATCAGCGCCCGCGAGATCGGTGAATCGCCGCTGGTGCGGTAGAGCGTCTGCTTGATGGCCAGCACGCGGGGATCGTTGGCGGCGCTCGTGACGAACTCCACGACGGGATCGAACGATTCGTAGGGATGATGGAGGAGGATGTCGTGGGCGGCGATCGCCGCGAAAATATCCCCCCGCCGCCGCTCGAGGCCGCGGGGCATCCGCGGCGTGAAGGGCTTGTCGTGGAGTTTTTCGAAGCCTGGCAGCTTGTAGAGATCCCAGAGGGCCGTCAGATCGAGCGGGCCGTCGATGCGATAGACCTCGCTGTAGCCGTCGCCGGTGCCGTCGTGCAGGTCCTCGGCGTCGATGATCATGTGGGCCAACGCTTCGTCGGCCTTGGAAGCGATCTCGATCCGCACGGCCTGCCCGCGCTGGCGGGCCTTGAGCCGATCCTCGATCAACCGCAGCATGTCGTCCGACTCCTGCTCCAGGAGTTCGAGGTCACTGTCGCGCGTGATGCGAAACGACGTCCACGACCGCACCTGGAAGCCGCCGAACAGCTCGGGGAGCCGGGCGGCCACCACGTCTTCGAGCAGCACGAAGCTGGTGCGGCCGGGGCCGGTCGAGGGCACGCCGATGATCCGCGGCAGCACCTGGGGCACCTGCACCACGGCGAAAAGCCGCTTGGGCCCGAGCCCCTCGGCGTGCTCGAGCATCACGCCCAGATAGAGGCCACGGTTGTGGTAGCGCGGCGA
This sequence comes from Pirellulales bacterium, assembly GCA_044369655.1. Lineage (GTDB taxonomy): Bacteria > Planctomycetota > Planctomycetia > Pirellulales > UBA1268 > CAMCQY01. Next base: position 5,527 of record JBILWX010000094.1, on the reverse strand, counting down.
CGGATGGGCCGGATCGACGGCCATGGGCGTGAGGATCGGCAGGACACGGTCGCGGAAGAACCGGTCCACATGCTCGCGATGCGATCCTTCGAGCGCGTCGTACCGCAACAGTTCGAATCCCTCGGCGGCCAACGCCGGGCCGATGTTCTCCTTGAGGCAGCGATACTGCCTGGCGACGAGGTCTTGAGTCCGCTTGGCGATGGCCTTGAGCTGTTCGATCGCGCTGAGTCCGTCGGGAGAGTAGTCCTGCGGGGCGCTCTCGCCAAAGGCCTGCTCGCGGACGCCGGCGACACGGACCATGAAGAATTCGTCGAGGTTGGAGCTGAAGATCGCCAGGAACTTCAGCCGCTCCATCAGCGGATTCTCGGGATTCTCCGCCTCTTCCAGCACACGGAGATTGAATTCCAACCAGCTCAGTTCGCGGTTGATGAAACAGTCCGGGCCGATCTTGCCGTCCGTCGCATTGTCCCGCATCGCTGTCGACTCCCGCATGCTCGTCTGCTCCCGATCCAGCTGCCGCTCCAGCCGCACCTGCGGCGTCGCCGTGGCTCCAACCGCTTGACGCGGCCGCCGGCACCGTCGCAGAGTGTACCCTTGGTCGTCTGCCGCCTATAGCCTGGGTGCTTCTTCCGAACGGGATTCACACATTCACTCCGCCGCCATCAGCCCTGACGCCGCGACGACGCGACAGCCGCTCAGCACGTTCATGGCGCGGCTGCCCGGCTCGTGCCGGCCGCATGGGCGTGGCTGGTCGGCGGCCGCGGCCAGCATCCTCGAAGCCTCGGCTCCCAAACCGGGAAACGTGCATCCGGGCGCGGCATTTCCCGATCTGGACCACGCGGAACTGGTGGCCGCCGGTCTGGCGATCGCGCCGGCCATGGAACGGGCGGCGGAGGTGCCGCTCGGGCAGACCATTCTCGCGGCCGTGACGGCAGCCCGGGCGGTCACCCGCTCGAACGCCAACCTCGGCATCGTGCTGGCGATCGCGCCGCTGGCGGCTGTGCCCGATCAGTCCGACCCCGCCGTGGCCGCGAGTCCGGCAGCCGTCGCGGCGGTGCTTACGCGGCTCACGCCCGCCGATGCGGCCGATGTCTGGCAGGCGATCAGGGTGGCCCAGCCCGGCGGCATGGGTCACAGCGGACAGCACGATCTGGCCGGACCGCCGCCGGACGATCTGCTGGCGGCGATGCGACTGGCAGCCCCGCACGACGCGATCGCCAGGCTCTGGACGACGGGATATGGATGTCTCTTCAGCGGCCTGGTCGCCGATCTCGAGACGGCGCTCGGCCGCGGGCTCGCCATGGACGACGCGATCGTCGACGGCTTTCTGGCACAGTTGGCCCGGGAACCCGATTCACTCATCGCCCGCAAGCACGGGCTGCCCGTGGCGGAAGAGGTGGCGAGGCGGGCGGCCGAAGCTCGCGCCCAGCCGCGGACGATTCCCGACTTCGACCGGTTCCTGCGGTCGCCCCGGCGTCTGAATCCGGGCACCACCGCCGACCTCACGGCAGCCGCGCTCTATATTCTGTTCCGAGACGGCCGGCTGTCAGCCGACGGGTCGGCGGCACCGTCTGCGCCCGCTCCCCCGCTCCCGCACGCCCCCTCGCCACATCACCCATCATGAACGAACACTTCACGGTCCGCCTCCGCAAGGCGGTGCATGTCTTCTGTGCCGGCCACTTCATCACCCTCACCGACGACCTCTGCGAGGCCGTGCACGGCCACAACTGGCTCGTCGGCGCCGACGTCGAGGGCCGGCCCGATCCGCATGGCATGGTCGTCGATTTCATCAAGCTTCGCGACCTGCTCTCCCAGATCGTTGCCAGGCTCGATCACTGCATGCTGCTGCCCACGCAGAACCGGCTGCTGCAGGTCTCGACGGCCCCGGGGCCGACCGTGGACGGCGTGCCGGGATGCGACGAGGTGACGGTGCGGTTCCGTGACCGCCGCTGGGTGTTTCCGGCCGCCGAGTGCCGGTTGCTGCCCGTGGAAAATACGACGGCCGAATGGCTGGCCCGTTGGATCGGCCGGGAACTGGCCGCCGCGATGGCGGCCTCGGGCAGCCCGATCACCGGCCGCCTGCGGATCGAAGTCGACGAGTGCCTCGGCCAGTCGGCCGTTTGGGAGGGTGCGTAGCCCGCGTCCATCCCAGCCCCGCGTCCATCCCAGCTCGCAGCGTCAGCAGGGGAGTGCCGATGACCGCACGCCTCACCCTTCGGTGACCAGCAACTTGGCGGCTGCATCGAGTGCCAATGACAGGCCACGGTCCTGCAGGCGGATCCGCATCAGCCCGGCGCCGTCGGGATTCTTCTCGACCGTGCCGGTCGCACCGAGGGCCAGACCGGAATCGGTGAGATAGCGCAGGAATTCGGAAGACTGCTCGAGCACGCGAGCCAGCCGAAACCGCGATCCGGCGATGCACTCGGCCAAGGGCCGGGCCACCGGTTCGACGGGTGGCTCCAGGGAGAGCCCTTCAGCCCGCGGGATCGGGTCACCATGGGGATCGACGTCGGGATGCCCGAGAAAGGCGTCGATCCGATCGACCAGCAGGTCGCTGACGGCATGCTCCATGTGCTCTGCCTCGTCGTGGACCTCATCCCAACTCATGTCGAGCGTGCGAAGCAGGAAGAGTTCGATGAGCCGATGACGACGGATCATCCTCAGGGCCAACACCCGGCCGGCCCGCGAGAGCGACACGCCTTCGTACGGCTTGTGCGTCGCCAGCCGGGCGGCATCGAGCGTTTTGAGCATGCTCGTGACCGTGCCGGGCGAGACATCGAGCGCGGCGGCGATCTGGCCGGTGCTCGCCGGCTGCCCCGCCTGGGAAGCGGTGATCTGGTAGATCGTCTTGACGTAGTTTTCGACGGTCAGGCTGGGCACGGAAAACTCCTCGCTCTTCCGGCGCGTACCACGCCGGCACCGAAAGTGTTGCAGGTCACAAAAGCCCGGGGAAGGACAGCGGCCTCGCCCCGCGACAACGGCGGCGGATACGCAGAACCCCGGACGCCGCCCCCTCCTCTATCCAAAAAGGTGCCAGCCACCAAAATTGGGCGCGGGATTCCGACGGGGTTTGCCCAGACCCTTCATTTTTGGTGGCTGGCACCTTTCTTCTTCCTTTCATTGTTTTGGACCTCAAGGCACTGGCATGCAACTCAACGAGGGCGGCCTGCGGATCGTCGCGGAAATTCTCTCCCAGCAAGACAGGCTTGGCGTGGCATGCCACACCGCCGCCTGCGGCGCACGCATCGTGGACTGCGGCGTGAAGGCCGCCGGCAGCATCGAAGCGGGAGTGCTGCTCGCGCGGGCCGCGATGGCCGGCCTCGGCATCGTGCGGGTCGAACAGCCGGAACATGCGCCGGCGGACTTCCGTCAACAGTGGCCGGGGTGCGAGTGGCCGCTCGTGGCCGTCGAGAGCGACCAACCGCTGGCAGCATGCCTCGCCGCGCAGTACGCGGGCTGGAAGGTGAGCACGCCCGACTACTTCGCCATGGCGAGCGGCCCGATCCGGGCCGCGATCGGACGCGAGGATCTCTTCGCCGACATCGGCATGCGGGAACGGCCGACTGACGCCGTCGGGCTGCTCGAGACGGCGAAACTGCCCCCCGACGACGTCGCCGTGATGCTGGCAGCCGAAGCGGGGGTGCCCGCCGACCGGCTCGTGCTCCTCGTGGCCCGCACGGCGAGCACCGCCGGCACACTGCAGGTGATCGCCCGGTCGCTGGAGACCGCGCTCCACAAACTGCACGATCTGCATTTCGATCTCCGCCGCATTCGCACGGGCACCGGCCGCGCGCCTTTGGCGCCCGTGCCGAGGAAGGACGATCTCCTGGCGATCGGCCGCACGAATGATGCCATTCTGTATGGCGGCCATGTGACGCTTGAGGTCAGCGGAGACGACGACAGCCTGCTCGAGATCGGCCCGCGGATGGTGAGCCGCGCCTCGGCCGACTATGGCGCCTCGTTCTGCACGCTCTTCGAGCGGGCGGGCCGCGATTTCTACGCGCTCGACCCCGCCCTGTTCGCGCCGGCGCTCGTCGATCTGGTCAACGTCGACACCGGCCGCCGGCACCGTTTCGGCGGGATCGCCCCCGAGATCGTGAACGCTTCGTTCACGGCGGCCACGGCCACCGGTTCCGGGACGTGATGCCGATGCGCAGTCAGGCTGGCGGCGGTTTGCGGGTGGCCGTGGTTGGCGAACCGACCGGCTGGCATGTGGGCCGACTGCTGGCCGCCCTCGAAGCCCGTGGCCATCATGGCACGGCGGTCCGCTGGACCGAACTGGCGGCCGCGGTCAGCACCCTGCCGGTAGAGGCCGCCGCCGAAGGCAGACGCGCGGCGGCCGAACGGTTTCTGCCTGCCGCTCTCGAAGCAGCCGATCTGGTCGTCGTCCGTGGCATGCCGGGCGGCGGTCTCGAGGAGGTGGTGTTTCGCATGGATCTGCTCGGCCGGTTGGCGGCCCGGGGCACGCCGGTGGTCAATAGCCCCCGGGGCCTCGAAATCGCCATCGACAAATACCTGTCGCTGGTGCGGATGGCTTCCGCCGGGCTGCCAATTCCCCGCACGGTCGTCGCCCAGCAGCCGACGGCCATCCATGAGGCCTGGAAGTCGCTGGGGTGCGACTGCGTCGCGAAACCGCTCTTCGGATCGCGCGGCCGCGGGATCGTCCGGATCCGTGACGAGGCGTCGTTGACGCCGCTGGCAGACGCGGCCGCGGCCCAACCGGCGGGGGCGGTGACCTATCTCCAGGAATTCGTGCCTCACGATGGCTGGGATGTCCGCATCCTGGTCGTGGGCGGCGACGCGTTTGCGATTCGCCGCTTCGCGGCCCCCGGCGAATGGAAGACCAACGTCTCGCTCGGGGGTCGGCCGGAAGCCTTCACCCCGCCGGCGGCATGGATCGATCTGGCCCGGTCCGCGGCCCGGGCGGTGGAAACGGAGATCGCCGGTGTCGACCTCCTGCCCGGACGGGATGGAAGAGTCGTGGTGCTGGAGGTGAACGCTGTCCCCGGGTGGCGGGGGCTGGAGGCGGCTACCGGAATCGACGTGGCCGACGCCGTCGTCCGATGCCTCGAAAATCGCCGCTGAAAGCCGCTGTTTTCCAGGCAAGCGAGCGAGTCGGGACTGCTTCTTGAGACTTTTTTCCAGGGCCGCCACAAACCGGACACCTGGCAAATGCGAAACCGACCCGCTGCGCACTTCTTAGGCACACCCCCGACTGCCGCCAAACCAGGCAGCGATGCCTGCAAACGAGCCTGCCCGGGCGAATTCGACGTAAGTCGCTGTCGTGCTTGCACTTCGTGCTAGCACTTGACCGGGGTGAAACAGTTTTCCGCACGCCCAACCGTGGATGTGCCGGACGAACCAGCCGTCGCCTGCCAAGGGCCGACTGGATTGCCTGTTCTCACCACCGTTCGGCCTGCCTCCGGCAATGCCCGCAAGCAAGAAGAAGGAACTCGACACCATGCCCGCCTCCGCACTCGACACCGGAACCGACCACGCCGCTGCCGCGGTTTTGGGAGTCGCCGAA
>JBILWX010000218.1:0-4165 GCA_044369655.1 Pirellulales bacterium | reverse complement strand
GCGCAGTCAGCATCGAGTGAGCGAAGGCCAGGATGGCCGTAGCGAACGTCCGGCGACATGGTAGGGGCGACCCCGATGGTTCACGACTTCCTTCCGTGTTTGGGGAGGTCGGCGTGGACGTCGGGGCCGAAGTAGCGGAGCGACACGAGCGGGCCGGGGCCGGTGTTTTCCACCGTGTAGCCCGCGGCTGCGGCGTCGGCCGAGATGAAGAGCTCGTCGCTGGTCATCTCGCCGAAGCGGATGAGCGTGGGGGTGGCGACGTCGTGCACGCCCACCTTTCCTTCGCCCTGCACGGTGATCCAGCCGCTCGCGCCGGCGTCCTTCACTGTGATCTTCGCGCCCGGCTCGAGCGTGAGTTCCTTGGCGCTGAAGAGCTGGCGGCCATCGACATGGCCGTAGACGATCCAGCGGTCGGTGGCGCCGGGGACGCTTCGCTTCTCGTCCACGATCGGCCGCAGGAAATTGCTCTCCTTGTAGTGGGTGTCGACGTTCTTCTCCCAGTCGAGCTGACCGATGATGAAGTCGAGATCGTGGTGCTTCTCCTTCGGCATATCCTTGACGAGCAGGCTCCAGGGCACCGCCCGGCCCTCGACGAGCGACTGAAACATCGCGAACACGTCGCTGCCCCACTGCGGCTCGTAGGTGAGCAGCGAGCCAGGCGCGTGAAGCACGCCCGGCGGGATCAGCCAGCCGGTGCCCCGCTCGAGCCGGTAGGCCTTGGCGAGGTCGATGATGCCATTGTCGCCGCGGTTCCAGTGCTCCAGGCACTTCCGCACGTCGTCCTTCGTGGTGCCCGGCTCGAGGCCCATGAACGTGTAGGGAAAGTTGTTGTCGCAGTTGTTGTATTGCGGCGGGAAGTAATAGCTCTCCGGCTTGCCTTCCTGGCCGACGAGCTTGGCGTCCTCGAACGACTGGTGCATGTGGTGGGGAATCGGCCCCATGTTGTCGAAGAACTTCGAATAGACCGGCCACTTCTTGTAGCGGTCCCAGATCGCCTTGCCGACGAGCTTCGCGCCCCCCTCGCTGACGGCGTCCCGCAGGAGGAATCGCTCACCGTCGAACACGCACCACGACAGCCCCTCGTCGGGCACGCGGCCTTCGTTGGCCGCCTCGGTCGTGCTGGCGAACCACCGCTCGTCGATGCCGCCGCGGTCGAGGCCGTAGGAGTAGTAGTCGTCGGGATGGAGGCGAACCCGCTTGCCGGGGTGGAGGAAGCTTCGCGGCACCCAGGTGGGCGAGAGCCGGAGAATGCCCTTGCCGGCGGTCAACGCCCGGTCGAGGGCCGAGCCGACGTTCTTCGATTCGGGGAGCTTGGCGGAAATGCGGGACGCGGTGGCGGTGGCCATGGAAAACCCCTGTCGTGGACGCATGGAACTGAGACTGGAAGTTGTACGAATCCCGCGAAAGGCCCGCAAGCAGCAGCGGTGGCGGGCAGCGGCGGGAATCGGCTACACCCGCGACCGATTTCGGTCATCGACCGGTGGCAGGCTGCTTGCGGTCGCATGCCCGACGGCCCGCGTCAGGCCATGATGTCCGGGATGACGACGCCGCCCACGTCGGTGAGCCGAAAATTCCGGCCGTTGTGCCGGTAGGTCAACTGCTCGTGGTTGATGCCCAGCAGATGCAGGAGCGTGGCATGCAGGTCGTTGACATGCACCTTGTTTTCCACCGCCTTGTAGCCGAAGGCATCGGTCGCACCGTAATGGAATCCCCCCTTCACGCCGCCACCGGCCAGCCAGATCGTGAAGCCTCCGGGGTTGTGGTCGCGGCCTTTTCCCCCCTGGGAGTCGCTCGTGCGGCCAAACTCGCCCCCCCAGATCACGAGCGTGTCGTCGAGCATCCCGCGTGATTTCAGATCCGCTAGCAGCGCCGCAGCGGGCCGGTCGGTGGCCAGGCCGCACTCGCGGTGGTTGGTCTCGATGTTGCCGTGGCCATCCCAGGGAACGTCGTCGACCGCCCCGTCGCCCGCCACATTCTTTCCAGCGAAGATCTGGATAAACCGCACGCCCCGCTCGAGAAGCCGGCGGGCCGTGAGGCATTGCTTCGCGAAGACTTTGCACTTCGGATCGTCCGTGCCGTAGAGCTCGTGCATGAGCTTCGACTCCTGCGAGAGGTCGATCGCCTCGGGGGCAGCCGTCTGCATCCGGTACGCCAACTCGAAGCTGGAGATCCGGGCCGCGAGGTCGGCCTGCGTCGGCCGCAGCGCCGCATGCTCGGCATTGAGCGCCGACAGGAGATCGAGCTCCGCCCGCTGGGAGTCGAGCGTGTGCCCTGTGCGGAGCGCGAGGTTGTCGATCGCCACCGGCCGGCGGGCATCGATGGCCAGGGCCTGGTGGCTCTTCGGCAAAAATCCCGCCGACCAGATCTGGTCGTCGCCGCGCGGCTTCCGCTCGTGCATGACCACGTAGCTCGGCAGGTCGTGGTTCATGCTGCCGAGGCCGTAGTCAAGCCAGGCACCCATGCTCGGCATGCCGGGCCTGCTGAACCCGCTCATCAGCTCCATCGCGGCCGGGGCATGGTTGTTGGCCCGCAGGTGCATCGAGTGGATGAAGCACATGTCGTCCACGTGCTTCGAGAGGTGCGGAAAGAGGTCGCTCACCCAGGTGCCCGACTGGCCGTGCGGAGTCCACTTGAACGGACTGGCGAGGCACTTGCCGCTCGTCTGAAAGAAGCCCACTTGGCTATCGGCACCGGGCAGCGGCTGGCCGTTGCGGGCCTGGAGCTCCGGCTTGTAGTCCCAGGTGTCGACCTGCGACGGGGCGCCCGTCATGAAAAGCCAGATCACCCGCTTGGCCTTCGGCGGGTGGTGCGGCAGCGACGCCGGGGTCGCCACGCCCGAGCTCGTAGTGGCCCGGCTTTCGTCGCCGAGGAGCGACGCCAGGGCGAGGGCGCCGAAGCCGAGGCCCGCGTCGCGGAGAAACTCCCGCCGCGCCGGAAGCAGGAGGTCACCAATCCGTGATGGCGAGGTATTCATGCGACACTCCTCAATCCACGTACACAAACTCGTTCAGACACAACATCAAATGACACACATCGGCCAGCGCCGCCTGCCGGCCCGCCGCATCGTCGCCGGCTGCCTGCTCGCGGGCGGCGAGCAGCGTCGCAAACTTCTCCCGCTCCGTCTGGTTCGGCTGCCGCGACAGGGCGGCCGTGAAGCAATAGTCGATCGTCTCCTCGCCCGCTGCGGCAGATGGCGCGAGGCCGAGCGTCGCGCGGGCCCGCTTCGCCAGGCTCTCCGCCGCTGACCGCACGAGCGGTGAGTTCATCATCGCCAGCGCCTGCGTCGGCACCGTGGCCACGCCCCGCGCCCCCACCGGCTGCACCGGCTCCGGCTGGTCGAACACCTGCAAAAAACCGATCGGCTCGCTGCGCTTCACGGTGAGGTAGATGCTCCTCCGGGGCACCTTCACGTCGAGCCCGGTCCGGCCATACATCTTCGGGTCGAGCGTGCCGGCGACGGCGAGCAGCGCGTCGCGGATCGACTCCCCTTCCAGCCGCGTCGGCTTCCGATGCCAGAGCAGCTTGTTGTCGGGATCTTTCGACCGGGCCGCTTCGTTCACCGCGCCCGACTGCCGGTAGGTGGCGCTCGTCACGATCAGCCGGTGAATGCTCTTGAGGCTCCAGCGATCTTCCACGATCCGGTTGGCGAGCCATTCGAGCAGTTCGGGGTGCGTGGCCGGATCGCCCTGGGTGCCGAGGTCGTTGGGGGTGGCGACGATGCCACGGCCGAAGTGGTGGTGCCAGAGACGGTTGACGATCACGCGGGCGGCGAGCGGGCCGGCGCCGCGATCGACGTCGGTGAGAAAGCTGGCGAGCCCCAGCCGCGAATCGGGCGGCGGCGCGTCGTCGTCGGTGGCGGAGAGCAGGTTTTTCTCGACGTCGTCGTCGGCGATCGTCGCCAGCACGAATCCCGGCGCCGCCTTGCCCTTCTTGCGGCCCACTTCGCCGCGGGCGAGCACGAACACGTCTTGGCTGCCGCTCTGCACGGCCTGCGAGTTGCCCGTGATCACCCATGGCCCGTTCGTGGCGGCATAGACATGCAGAAGATCGGGCTTCGGCTTCTTGGCTTCGATCGCCGCGAGGTCGGCCTGCACCCGCGCTGCGGCCGCATCGAAACGACTTATCCACGGCAACAGGTCGCGCGTCACGGCGTCATCGGAGAGCT
>JBILWX010000093.1:0-13976 GCA_044369655.1 Pirellulales bacterium | reverse complement strand
AACGAGGCCCGTCATGATTCCCGGCAGTGCCCTTGGCAGCACGATCCGCCGGATCGTCTGCCACTTTCCCGCGCCGCAGGCATACGATCCCTCCCGCATCGAGTTGGGAACTGCGGAGAGCGCCTCCTCCGTGGCCACGATCACCACGGGCAGCGTCAGCAGCGCCAGCGTGAGCGACGCCCAGAGCAGACCGCCGGTGCCGAAGGTGGGCTGCTTGTCGGCCACGAGGCTGGCGCGGAAGAACAGCTCGTCGATCCCGCCGCCGAGACCGTAGCAGAAAAACCCCAGGCCGAACGCGCCGTAGACGATGCTCGGCACGCCGGCGAGATTGTTGATCGCGATCCGCACCGCCGTCGTCAACGGCCCGCGCGACGCATATTCGCGCAGGTAGAGCGCGGCCAGCACGCCGAACGGGGCCACCAAGAGCGCCATGATCAGCGTCATGGCCACGGTGCCCCAGATCGCGGGAAAGACGCCACCGGCGCTGTTGGCCTCACGCGGATCGTCGTTGAGAAACTCGTTCCACCGACTGCCATACACGCCGAGTTTGCCGGCCGTGGAGAGGCGGTTTGGCTGACAGGCACGCACGATGCCCTCGAGCGGGATCACCTTCCTGGTGCCATCGGCGGTTTCCATGTCGAGGCCCCAGCCCTCGTTCTGCCGCCGCAAGTCCGCCGTCCGCGTGTCCAGCTCCGCCGACTGTCGGCCGACCCGGTCACGCACCTCCCGCTCCACGGCAGCCGCCGCGGTCTGGGCGGCCGACGTCGCGCCGGCCCCCTGCGCCGCCCCGGCATCGAGGCCGGCCTGCACCGTGGCCAGTCGGGCGGCACGGAGTTCACGCTGCAGCTGCCCCCGCTCGTGCCGGTCAATCCGCATCGCCTCCCGCCAGCGACGACGCACGGCCGGATGCTCGCGTTCGAAGGCCTTCCATGTCTCTGCGGCCCCCTCCGCGACCACTTCGTCGCCATGCAGTAGCCGGACCGGAAAGCCGTGAAACCGCCCTCCCTCCAGCCGCTCCACGGCCGTCGCCCATTCCGGCCTGCTCGCACGGGCGATCCCGGCGTCGTCAAACCATTCATAGTGATTGCCCGAAAGCTCGAAGTTGGCCGTGCGCACGAGCCGGCGGCCGCCGCGACCGGTGGCCGACGCGGTGGAGGCCACAGCCTCCTCGCGCTCCGACACCTCGCCCAACGCCCGCCGGCCGTCGGCCAGTTCAACGAGCTCGAGCGGCACGGGCCAGAACGTGCTCGCCCCGCGGACGGCGATGAACAGCAGCAGGCCCGTGATCATCAGGATCGCCAGCGCCAGGGCGCCGCCGGTCAGCCAGATCCACGGCTCTCCGTGGGCCGTGAGACTCGAATACGAAGACCGCTTCCGACGGGGTCGCTGCGTGTCAGAGTTCATGAGACCTCCTGCGGAACCGCTGCCTCACCAGTTCCGCCGCCGTATTGACCACGAAGGTCATGGCGAACAGGGTGAGGGCCGCGAGGAAGAGCACGCGGTAGTGCGCGCTGCCGCGGGCGGCCTCGGGGAGTTCGGTGGCAATGGCGGCCGAGAGTGTCTGGAACCCGTTGAAGAGATTCCAGCCGATGAGCGGCGTGTTGCCGGCCGCCATGAGCACGATCATCGTCTCGCCGACGGCCCGGCCCAGCCCGATCATCACGGCGGAGAAGATCCCGCTGGCCGCAGCCGGCACGATCACGCGGACCGCCGTCTGCCAGGGGGTCGCCCCCGCACCGAGCGAGGCGCTGCGAAGATGATCGGGCACGCTCGACAGCGCGTCGTCCGCGATCGTGAAGATCAGCGGAATGATGGCGAAGCTCATGCCGATGGCGACGACCAGGGCGTTGCGCTGCACGTAGGTGCCGAAGAGTCCGCCGCGGGTGTCGAGCCGCAAGGCGTCGAAGAACGACGCGGCCGCCACCGACAGGGCGATCGCGAGGACGATGCCGATCGCAAAGGTGCCCAGCGACACGACCGCCGCCCGCTGCTGTGACCAGCCGCCACTGTGCCGCCGCAGCCACGGGTTGACGAACCGGCCCACCAGCATGGCCGAAAAAATCCCCGCCAGCGGCAGCAGGGCGATCACCCAGCCGCCAAATCCGCTGCCGCCGCGACCGTCGAGCCACGCCCCGACGTCGCCCTGGAACAACAGCCGCTCCAGGGGAGCCGCCGCACCACGGGCCACGGCGCATCCCGCGGGCAGGGCGAAGACCGCAATGAGCGGGAACCGCCAGGCCGCGAACCGGCTCCGCCAGCCGGCCGGCAGCAGCTGCCACAAGAAGGCGCCGCAGAGCAGCGTCAGTGGCACGCAGAAAAACCCGGCCAGCATCGTCATGAGCGCCCGTTCGATGACGGGGGCGAAGATGAGCCCGGCCACGAAGCCCAGCACCACGCTCGGCAGGCTCGCCATCATCTCGATCGTCGGCTTGATGCGGGCCTTCCAGGTCGGATGCATGAACTGGCTGGAAAAAATGGCCGCGAGGATCGCGATGGGGGCGGCGAACAGCATCGAATAGAGGGTCGCCTTGAGCGTGCCGAAAATGAGCGGCACGAGGCCGAACTTCGGCTCGAACGACTCGTGCCCGGTCGTCTCCCAGGCATGGACCGGCGCGGGATATTTCTCGTACCAGACACGGCCGAACAGCGACCGCCACGAGACCTCCGGATAGCCAGCGTTCAACGTCCAGGCGGCGAGGCGGCCGCCGTTGGCGGCCAGCAGCATGTTCTCCCGCGGCGCGATCAGGAGTTGTCGTGCCGGAGCCTCCGCGGTCCCGGAAACGCCGCCTGGCATGGATGCCGCAGTCGCACCGGTGGTCGTCTGCAGGAGGCGAATTCCCCCGGAGGCATCGGCCACTGCCAGCAGCCTGGAACGCGGCGACGCCGCCACCGCCGTGACGCAGGCGGCCGAGCCGCCGGAGGCGACCGCCGGAAACTCTTTCACGACGGCCATCTTCAGGCCATCGGTGGCCGCCGCGTCGGCCGTCCGGGTCGCGAACAACACCCGGACCACACCGGCACCGTCCGCGACGGCCAACGCGTTGCCGCCGAACACCCGGGCCAGGCAGGTGACTTCCCCACCGCCCGGCACCGCGTCGAACGACTCCATCAACACGGGCGATTCGACGTCGCGAATCTCATACCGTCGGCCGGCGCCAGTGGCCGCGATCAGAAACAGCTGGTCGCCCAGTTCCGAGACGCGGACGAACCGCGGCGTGAATCCGCCGTCGGCGGCAGCGGGCTGGTCGCCGGCGATCGTGGCTCCCGAAGCGGTGGTGACCAGTTCGTCGGTGAGCAGGTTTCGTCGCGACGAAACCGTCTCGACCCGTACCGCTCCGCTCGCGTCGAGCGCGGCCACCAGCGGACCGCCGGAGAGCATCGTAATGTCGGCGTCGATCACCGGATGCGTGAGGGCCTGGGACGGCGGCGAGTCCATCTCGGTCACCAGCCGGACGGTCGCGTACTGGCCGCCGGGAGCCCGCACGATCACGGCATCGTCCCGCACCACGGCCGAACCGGCCTCGAGGCCCGCGACGCCCGGCGGCAGGGCGTCGGCCGCGACGAAGGTCGATTCAAGCCCGAGCCGACCGATGCGGAACGAGCCGTCCTGGAAGCCGACCACGGCCTGAATGCCTCCCGGCAAGACCTGGATCGCGGTGGCAGCGGCCAGCCCGCATTCGGCGGCGGTCCGCTTCAGCAGCGGCGCGCCGTCGGCAATCGAGAACACTCGCACGCCGCCGGCTTCCGCGTCCGTGCCCGACTCGACAGCCGGGCGTCCCTCGAGCATCCAGGCGACGACGCCCGCCTCATCGGCGCCCAGGCACGAGGCTCGAGCGGCCTCCGCTGCTGCCTCCGGCGAATCCGGTTCCGCAGCGGGCTGTGCCGAGGAATCACGAGCCTGCGGAGGTGCTGCCACGGTCGCCACATGCTGGAGTCCGAGCCGGGCCGGGCGAAAGAGCGGCAGCGCCACGGCCAGGAGGAACACGGCCACGGCGAGCACCGCAATGATCGTGCCGATGCCCCCGAGGGTGATGACCAGGCGGGCCAGCCCGTCTCCGGCCTTCACCCAGGGGTGGGTTTTACGACGGCGCGAGCGCCCAGTGAACGTGGACTGCGGTTGCATATCCGGGCTCATGGCTCACGCTTCGCGGACTCGAACCGATCAGGGAGTTTTGAGCCCGACGCTCTCGAGCGCCCGCTTCGCGATCGGACCAGTGATCGGCAGATAGCCGTCCTTCTTCACGTCTCCCTGGCCAGTGGCACTGACGACGTACCGGATGAACTCGGCCCGCAATGGATCGATCGCGCTGCCCGGCTTGTGATTGACGCTCAGATAGAGAAACCGCGAGAGCGGATACTCGCCGGAGTAGGCGAACTTGGGATCGGTCGAGATCGCCGGCGCTCCCTGCTTGGGCGACAACGGCAAGGCCCGCACGTCGGCGGTGGCGTAGCCGATACCGCTGTAGCCGATGCCGTATTTGTCGCTGGCGACGGCCTGCACCACCGCCGAGCTGCCCGGCTGCTCCTTGACGGTCGGCTTGAAGTCGCCCTTGAAGAGGGCGTGCTCCTTGAAATAGCCGTAGGTGCCGCTGGTGGCGTTGCGACCATAGAGACTGATCGGCTTGTCCTTCCACTCCCCCTCGAGGCCGAGGTCGCCCCAGGTGCGGATCTCGTTCTTGCCTCCGCCGGCGCGGTTCTTCGAGAAGATCGCGTCCACCTCCTGCAGCGAGAGGCTCTTGAGCGGGTTGTCCTTGTGGACGAACACCGCCAGCATGTCGATCGCCACCGGCAGGACGGTCGGGGCATAGCCGTGCTTTTCCTTGAACGTGTCGATCTCCGACGGCTTCCAGTCGCGGCTCATCGGGCCAAAGATGCTCGTGCCCTCGGTGAGCGCCGGCGGTGCCGACGCCGAACCCTTGCCTTCGATCCCCTCCAGCACGCTCGGATAAAATTTCTTGAACCCCTCGGCCCAGAGGGCGACGAGATTGTTCATCGTGTCGGAGCCGACGCACTTGAGCGAGCCCGCCACCTCTCCCGACACCTTCGCGTAGGGCTTCAGGGCCGGGTCGAGTTCCTGGTCGAGCGCCGCGGCCGTCCGCAGCACCACGCCCGAATCCAGGCAGGCGAACGCGGGCAGCAGGGTGATTCCGACGAACGCCAAAGCCGCCATCCTGAGCATGCGGGTCACCATCGACACATTCCTTTGCGGGGGGGTGAAGCGAGGGAGAATCGGTCGCGGTCAAATCGTAGCCGGAATTGCGAGCGTTTCATGAGCGCGCGAAAATCCCCGCGAAACGAGCGGCATTCCCGGCTGCCGCCGGGGCTTCATGTCAGTCGTCCCGCCGTGGCGGCGTGAACCCTCTCCGCAGCGTGTTTTCCGTGACCGTCCGCGGCACGAGAAACTGCTGGAGATAGTCGGGGCCGCCGGTCTTGCTCCCGATGCCCGACATCCGATAGCCGCCGAACGGCTGCCGGCAGACGAGGGCGCCCGTGATCCCGCGATTGAGATAGACATTGCCCGCCTCGAGGGCCGCAGCGGCCCGCTGCAGGTGCGCCGGACTGCGGGAAAAGACGCCGGCCGTGAGCGCGTAGGGAGTGCCGTTGGCCAGTTCGATGGCATGGCCGAAATCGCGGGCCCGAAACACCGCCACCACCGGACCGAAGATCTCCTCCTGCCCCAGCGGCCCGGCCGGGTCGACAGCGGCGAAGACGTGTGGTCCGACGAACCAGCCCCGATCGGCCAGCGGCCCTGTCTCGACGGCCGCCACCTCGCGGGCCGTCCGTCGGCCCTGTTCGACGAACGAACGCACGCGATCCCGCGCCTCCGCATCGACCAGCGGTCCCAGCCGCGTTCCCGGTTCCGCCGCCGGGCCCACACGCAGGCTCTGCACCGCGGCTGCAAGTCTCGCGACGAAGGCATCGTGCACGCGATCGAGCACGATCACGCGGGAGCAGGCCGAACATTTCTGTCCCTGGAAGCCGAACCCGCTCTGCACGACCGCCACCACCGCTTCGTCGAGATCGGCGTCGTCGTCGACGATGATCGCGTTCTTGCCCCCCATCTCCGCGATCACCCGCTTCACCAAGCGGCCGCCGGGCGACGCCGAGGAGGCGGCGGCCTGGGCGTTGATCGCCAGTCCCACCGCCCGTGAGCCGGTGAAGGCCACGACCGCGGTGTCGGGATGCGTGACGAGTGTCGGCCCTATCTCCTCGCCCCGGCCCGGCAGGAAGGCGACCGCCGCGGGCGGCACCCCCGCCGCGAGCAGGATCTCGTGGAGCCGCAGGGCGACGAGCGACGACTGCTCCGCCGGTTTCATCACCACGGTGTTGCCGGTGACGAGCGCGGCCGTCGTCATGCCCGCGAGGATCGCCAACGGGAAATTCCAGGGCGCGATCACGACCGCCACGCCGCGCGGCAGCCAGGCCGTCGTGTTCTCCTCGCCGGGCACGTCCACCCGCGCGGGCTGGGCGAGCCGCCGCGCCTCGCGGGCATAGTAGCGACAGAAGTCGATCGCCTCGGCGACGTCGGCATCGGCTTCCCTCCAGGGCTTGCCCACCTCGAAGACCTCGATCGCCGCGAGTTCGAATCGACGCCGCCGCATGATGCCCGCCGCCGCGTCGAGGATCTCGGCCCGCCGCTCCCAGCCGACGGCCTGCCACGAGGGCAGCGCCTGCCGGGCCACCGCGACCGCGCGTTCGGCCTCCGCGGGCGTGGCCGCCGCCACCTCCGCGATCAGCCGCGTGTGATCCGACGGGTCGTGGCGGAGGAACCGTTCGGCGCCATTCCCACGCCGACCGTCGATGACGCTCGGCACCACGGCCGGCCCCGTCGCAAACGTGGCCGCAGCCCGATCGACCGCCTCCTGCATCGCCAGCCGCGCAGCCTCCACCGCGAAATCGGTGAGCGGCTCGTTGCAAAAGCCGGCCGCGACGGCAGGCGTTCGGGCGTCCGCTGCCCCACCATCGGCTGCCCCACCATCAGCAGGTGGTGCCGGCGGCGCGAGCAGCGTGGCGGGCGGCACGTGCTTCACGAAGCCCGCCCGCAGGAAGGAATCGTTCGACGAGTTTTCGAGCAGCCGGCGCACAAGGTAGGCCATGCCCGGCACGAGCTGGCCGTAGGGCATGTAGATCCGCAGCCGCCAGCCGGCGGCCGTGACCGCCTCCTTCTCGGGATCGCCCATGCCGTGCAGCATCTGCATCTCGACGCTGCGCCGGTCGAGGCCGAGATGGTCGGCCACCGCCATGCCGTGGGCCAGCGACCGCAGGTTGTGGCTGCCGAGCGCGGGCCGTAGCGTCGTCGCGTGCTCCATGAGGAACGTCGTCGCCGCCTCGTAGCAGGCGTCTGTCCGCCACTTCTCCTGCCAGACGGGCACGGGCCAGCCGGCGGCCTCGGCATGCACCGTCTCGTAATCCCAGTAGGCGCCCTTCACCAGCCGGATCCAGACCGGCGTGCCGCGGTCGCTGGCCCAGGCGGCCAGCGACTCGAGATCGCGGAGCGACTCGCGGAGATAACACTGCACGACCACGCCGCAGTGCGGCCAGTCGCGAAACTCCTCCTCCATGGCGATCTGCCGGAAGATGGCCAGCGTGAGGTCCTTCGTGGCATGGCTCTCCATGTCGATATGCACCTGTGCATGATGGGCGCGGGCCAGCCGCCAGAGCGGTCGCAGCCGCGCGAGCACGCGGTCGGCGGTGCCACGGGGATCGATGGCGTCGAACTGGCTGTCGAGCGCGGAGAGCTTGAGCGACACGTTCACCCGCGGCATCGGCCCGTCGGGCCCGTCGTCGACGAGCGGATCGGCGGGCCATGCCGCGGCGAGCCGGGGCAGTTCGGTGAGCAGGTGCGTGTAGGCCGCGGCGTAGGCGTCGGCTTCCGACTCGCTCGTGACCGCCTCGCCGAGCAGGTCGAGGGTAAAGCCGCGTTGGTGCCGCCGCTGGGCGAGGGCCGCCCGGGCCACCTCCGCAGGATTGGCCCCGGCGATGAACCGGCGGGCCTGGGCGAGCACGGCGGCCCGGATCGCCCGGGCGGCGAGCGGCGCCAGCCACGGGCTCCGCGACGCCTGGAGGGCCATTCGCAGCGACTGCGGCAGCCGTTCGATCACCTCGTCGTCGATGTATTCCCGCAGGTGCCGATCGAGCGCGGCCGGGTCGTCGAGCATCGGCATGCAGTCGACCAGCCGAAACAGCCGCACTTTGAGGTCGTCATCCTGCGTGGCCCATTCCGCCGCCTGCTGCACCCACCACTCGGGCGACACGGCCGTCGGTTCGGCCGCCAGCGCCTGCTCGAGCAGGCGGCGGCCGATCTGCTGGGTGCGATCCTCGATCTGGGCGAGGTCGGCAGGCGACAACCGGCTGGGAAGCACCCCCTCGAACGAGGCTTCTCGCGATCTGGTCATGACACCACGCTCCTGTCTCCAAGTGATTGTACGGAAAGCAGTTGCGAAAGGATCGCAGCGGACGGCCACCACCGAAACCGGGCCCTGCCGGCGGCCCGTGCTACAATGCGGCCCATCGCTGGTGGCATGGTAGCCCCCTCGAACCAACTCCGCTTCGCACACCCGTGAACCCTCCGGCAGGACAGGCCTTCGAACAGCTGGCGGCCACGCTCGAGGCCCGGGGCCCGGTGGTGCTGCCGGCCCTGCTCCTGTGCGACTTCGGCCACCTCGCCCACGAGGTGGAGCGGCTGGAATCGGCCGGCGCCGCCGGCCTGCATCTCGACGTGATGGACGGCCGGTTCGTGCCACAACTCACCTACGGCATGGTGGTGGTCGAGGCGGTGCGGCGGGCAGCGAAGGGGCCGGTCGAGGTCCATCTGATGGTCGAGGAACCGGAGTCGTGCGTCGAAGCCTACGCCAAGGCCGGGGCCGACATCCTGACCGTGCACCTGGAGGGCCTCTCGGAGCCGCGTCGGACGCTGGAAACGATCGCCGCGCTCGGCCCCCGTGCCCATCTGGCGATCAGCCCCGGCACGCCCGTGGAACGGGTGGAGCCCTATCTCGACGTCTGCGACGGCGTGCTCGTGATGAGCGTCGAACCGGGATTTGGCGGCCAGCAGTTCAACCCGGTCGCGCTTGAAAAACTCTCCCATCTGGCCGCCCTGCGAGCGCGGCGGGGCGGCACGTTCCGGCTGGCCGTGGACGGCGGCATATCCACGGAGACCATCGGCCCCGTGGCTGCGGCCGGTGCCGAATTGATCGTGGCGGGCAGCGCCGTGATCCGATCGCTGGACTACGCCCAGGCGATCGCCCAACTCGAACAACTCGCCCGGGGTGCCGCATGACGACGCACTCCCCGCGATCCTGTTTCTCCGGCGGCATCTTCGCCGCGGAGAATGCTTTCCTCCTGGAGCCCATCCCCTCTTGACGCCCGACTCCTTGATCGTGATCCGTGCCGGTGCGACCGACTATGAACTGCAGGGCCGCATCCGCGGATCGGTCGACATCCCGCTCTGCCCTGCCGGCGTCGCCGAAGCGGAACGGGCGGCCGCCCAGCTGACCGGATCGTCGGCGATCGCGGTCTACACCTCGGAAGAACGCTGCGCCGTGGAGACCGGTCGGATCATCGGCCGGGCTTTGAAGCTCAAGCCTCGCGGCGTGGCCAATCTGCAGAACCTCGACCAGGGGCTCTGGCAGGGCCTGCTCGTGGACGAGATCCGCCGCAAGCAGCCGCGGCTCTACCGGCAGTGGCAGGACAACCCGTGGGCGGTCGCGCCCCCCGAGGGGGAACTGCTCGAGGAAGCCTGCGAACGCGTCGAGCGGGCGCTCGAAAAAATCCTGCGTCGGCACGGGGATGGACGCGTGGCGTTGGTCGTTCCCGCGCCGCTCGATCGCATCGTCCGCTGGCTCGTGGCCGGTGAGTCGATGGGCGACCTGTGGGCCCGCGATCCGGAGGAGGAGCCGCTGGTGGAGATTCCGGTGGCGGCTCAGTGGGCGGCCAAAACCCGTTCCCGACGCCGCCAGCCGACCCCCATCTGATCCCCGTTTGGCTGCGGCCAATTCCGGCGCAGCCGTGCAGTCGAGCCTCGGGCTACAATGCCAGACCCCGGCGGTGGCCCCCCACCGCCTGCATCCCGCACCAGCGTGCTCCGACACGCGTTGACACATTCGCATGGAACGCCGCCGCTCTTCGCGACCGAGCCCCGACACCGCCGCCGGCCCGCAGGCCGCGGGTGCCGTGGCTGATTCCGGTGCGGTCGCGGCGCCCGCGAAAACGACTGCGGCCAAGGCTCCGTCTCCCGCTCGTGCCAAGCGCGGCGTGCCCGAAGGGCTCTGGCAGAAGTGCGAGGGCTGTGGCGCCACGATCTACCGCAAAGAAGCCGAGGAGATGCAGAACGTCTGCCCGCAGTGCGGCTTTCACTGGTACGTGTCGGCCCAGCAGCGGATCGCCCAACTGCTCGACGACGGCACGTTCGAGGAGTGCGATGCCACCCTGCGGCCGACCGACCCCCTCGGCTTCCGCGATAAGAAAGCCTATGCCGAACGGATCGTGTCCGAGCAGAAGCGAACCGGCATGCGCGACGCGGTCATCACCGGCACCGGCATGATCCGGGCCCGCCGCGTCGCCTGCGGCGTCACCGACTCCTCGTTCATCATGGGGAGCATGGGGAGCGTGGTGGGCGAGCGGCTGACGCGGCTCGTCGAGCGGGCCACGGCCGGCAAGCTCCCGCTGATCATCATCAGCGCCTCCGGCGGCGGTGCCCGCATGCACGAGGGCATTTTGTCGCTCATGCAGATGGCGAAGGTGTCGGCGGCGTTGGCCCGGCATTCGCAGGCCGGGGGGCTCTTTATCTCCGTGCTCACCAATCCGACGATGGGCGGCGTGGCGGCGAGCTTCGCGTCGCTCGGCGACCTCTGTTTCGCCGAGCCGCGGGCGTTGATCGGCTTCGCCGGGCCACGGACGATCAAGGCCACGATCCGCGTGGAGCTGCCGAAGGGCTTTCAGACGAGCGAGTTCCTGCTCGAGCACGGCTTCATCGACCGCATCGTGTCCCGCAAGGATCTCAAGAGCGAGATCGCCCGGGCCATCGACTATTGCGGCGGGTAGACGGATTCCGTCTTCACGACAAGGCTGGGCATCCTGCCTTGTCTATTCTGGTTCAACCGTTCCGGCCAGGCCCGGGTTGACGTGCTTCGCCACCGGTTCATCGACAAACTCTCGCCCTGCTGCCGCCTGCAATCGCTCCCCTTCGCGCAGCCGTCGAAAAAACTCCTCTGGCTTCCCGCCGCATTCGGCGAGCATCCTCTCGCGGATCAAGCGAATCTCCGCCACGACCGGATCGTCATAGAGAGGCTCACTCGACATCGGAAAACTCCTCGGGCGTGACGATCAACGGCGGCGACAGGCCTTCCAACCGCAGGGTTGCATAGATTCCCGGCAATCGCTCCGCATTCGCGAGATGCCGGCAGTTCCATGTCAACACGTAGTCTATGCCCGCGATTGCGGCGTAGGCAATGTGCTGAGCATCGGCCAGCGCCTTCGCTGGCAGCAGGTGGCGAGTCACGAGCAGTTCAGCAACCTGGTCGACCTCGGTCATTCTTCCGATGAACCGAAGTCCTTCGAGAAGTTTCACACGCTCGGCAGCGGCGCTCGGGTCGCCGGCAGATGCTTCTTCGAACACGAGCTGGCTCACGAACACGTCGAACCGATGCCGCCTTTCGTCCCACCACCGCCGCGTGAGATGCTGCCTCGCTTGGAAAATCACGTCTCTGCCGGAACGGGCAGTGAGATATCCGAAGATCGACGTCTCGACGTATATTGAACCCATCCCGAAAGTGTATACATGCGTTCACTTAATGCGTCAACAGGCCCGGGCCTCAATGAGCTGATGGGGCCGCAGCTCTCCGCGGCTACTCGCCGGAGCTGCGGAGGGGGAAATCCGCCTTGTTTGCGCCGGGGGTCACCGTGACCATGAGCTTCGAGCGGGCGTTGTAGCACTCCGGCACGAACTGCTCGACGGCCTCGAGCGACTGGCCTTTCGGATCAAACATGTTCGGCAAGGCCTTGCCCGTCTTTCGCAGCGCGGTGATCTCGACCTTGTATCGGCCGCCGGCCAGCGGCCCCTTCTGGGCCGGCACCTGATACCGCCCGCCCTCGATTCCAGCTCCCGTGGACGGCCCCTGGGTGCCCTCGACGGGCGTGAAGATGATCGTCCCGCTCGCCACCGGCTGGCCGTCGTAGGAGACATCGCCGCCGATGCTCACCTTCCCGGTATTGCGGCCGCAGCCGACGGCGAACACGAGCAGCACGGCCAGGAACCACCAGGGGGCATTCCAGTGAATATTTGCCGTCCGGCTACTGCGCACTCGCATCGGCGACTTCCCCTCCGTTGATACTGCCGAGGGCCTGCCATACGGCTGCGTTCACATTGTCTCTGATGAAGAGCACGGCTCCGTCGGCCATGCCTGCATTCACTCCGCCCGAATGCTTGCTGCGGGCTGAGAAAATCAGGTTCGCCCATTCACTGGCACCACCGTTGCACGGAGCGGTTGGCGTCGACACGCACATGTTGAAGGAGCCACCCGCGACTACGCTCCAAATCGCATCCGGCACGTTCGAATTCGGCGTGTTTTTGTGGGAATACTGACAACTCCACTCGCCCCACCACCTGCCACGCATATCGGCCGAATCAGGTGTTCCCGCGATGGATTCAGACACCGCGACGGTTTTCGAAATGCCATCGGTGACGTTTTTCATCCGCCGAGTGACATTGTAATTGAAGAGCGAACGCAGGTCGGATGTGCTTTTGCCCCCCCCGCTAGACTGCGTGTAGTCGGCGTCCTTCGACACCATCCCGGCATCCGGGCTGAAACAGCCGACATAGTTGGACCGCGGACCGGTTGTCGAGCCGTACGTCCATTTGGTGCCCAAGGCAGTATCGGAAGGGCAGGTGTAGCCCACGACGCTTTTCAGATTTGCGATCGTAAAACTCGCCGAGGCTTGCGGACTGAGGACCGGCGCGAGGCTGCGATAGAGCCCCGCCTCCTCGACGAAGGGGAGCAGTTGCAACATCCAGGAGATTCGCTGATTGAAAGCGGTTCCCATATTGGAAGGGGCCAACACGCCCATCGGAAACTGTTGCTTGCCATCGTGAAAAACATTCAACGCCAGCGTGATCTGCTTGAGGTTGTTGGAGCACGTGCTGCGGCGGGCACTCTCGCGGGCCGCCTGCACGGCCGGCAGCAAGAGGCCAACGAGCGTGCCGATGATCGCGATCACGACCAGAAGTTCGACCAGCGTGAAGCCATGTGGTTTGCAGCCGCAGGCTGCATGGGAACGCGCGATTCGCATGGGTCTCTCTCCGAAGCCAGGCCGACACTTGGGGGACTTGGAAACGGGTTCACCCGCCGTGCAAACCCTCTTCGGAAAAGGTACACTCCCCGCCCCCCCCCTCGTCAATCAAAAAGCCCGAAGAAGGCGACGGAAGTGGGAAAGGAGACAGCCACCATACCTCCGCGCCTACAAGCCCCCCCGGCGTGAGCCGGGGGATCCCGTCGCTCACGCTCCGGGCTTGGATGGATGCTCCCGCCTCAACATGCTATTGTTTCAAGGGAGCGGTGCATCGCCCTCTGCACGACCATTCGATGACAAGCGACACTTCCACATCTTCGCGGACGTTCACGGTCACCGACCACGTGGAGCAGCACGAAGCGGACCGGCGTGGGTGGCTCACCCGCACGCCGGAAGAGCGACTCGATGCCGTCGAGCGGTTGAGAATCGAAGCCGGGAGGTTTCTCCATGAGTACTCAGAGTACCCATCCCGACTTCGAAGACTTCTTACGGTTGCTGGAAGAACAACGCGTTGATTCCATGATCGTCGGCGGTTATGCCGTCGCGTTTCATGGTTTCCCGCGGTTCACGAAGGACATCGACGTCTTCTTCGCGGACGCTATGGCGATGTCGAGGTGAACTTCATCGGCCGCGAGGACCTGCTGCGAAACAAACGGGCCACCGGACGCGCCCGCGACCTCGGCGACGTC
>JBILWX010000215.1:0-4232 GCA_044369655.1 Pirellulales bacterium | reverse complement strand
CTCGTAGCTTGGGGATGATCTGCTCAGCCAGTTCCTTCTTTCCGCGTGGCATTGGTTGCCTCCCTTGGTTTGCTCCACCCCCAGATTCTCTCTCTGGAAGCGGTGCCGTTTAAGGGGGGCAGGTCACGGCCCAATAAGCACTTCTCGGTCCTTCCCGATGTAGGCGGTCTTGTGTTCAACAAGACGTGCGATCCAGACATCACCGCGCATGGCGATGTCGCTGATAGACAGATTGCATACCTCACCGGGCCGCGTCCCGGTGAGCCTCTCGAACTGGACCATGTCGCGGATCACCGGAGGCAGATAAGGAAGTGTCTTTTCCACGATTTCGTCTGCAACAGGGAGGACGGGCGGGCTTTCGGGGGCCGGTGTTCTGCCTTGCTTGAGCGGTTCAGTGGAATCGAGGGCTTCTCGCACTCTGCCGGGGAGCATTTCACGAGAGCAGCCCCACCGAAAGATGCGACGGATGGTGTTCGCGATCGCATTGATCGTTTTCCGACGCAGTCGCTGCTCGGCAGCAAGCTGCTCCATAATGCACGTGAGCTTGAGAGGGCCAAACGTGTCGGCAGGGGTGTGCATGTATGGCCCGAGGGCTCTGGCGGCTTGCTTGATGTTGTCGATCGTGCTGGAGGTCTTGCCGTTGGCCGTCTTGTAGTAGGTTTTCGCGTACTCGATGTAGGCGGCGACGAGTTCAGCCACACTTAGTTTCGGTGGCTGGACTGGGGCAGTCGCGACCGTCACGGGCCTGTGGGGGCTGACGTCGACCACCGTCACTGGCGTCGAGTCTGGCGACTGGGTGAATCGGCCCTGTTGCCATTGGGCGAGAAGTTGGTCGTACTTCTGCTGAGCTTCCGGGGAGGGCGTCTTGCCGACCCACGGCCCAAGCCAGTGGGTTCGTCCATTGATTCGGACGCGAGCCCGCTGGCTCCTGGCGTGCCGCCTCATGGCGGGGGGCTGGTAGTGTGCCCGCCGACCAGTGGAGGCAGGGACAGAAATGCGACGAGACGGGTCAAAACTGACCATAATTCACCTCTCAAGGGCGAAGTGGATCGGTGATCCACTTCTTGATCCGCTTTTGCGGACGATGTCCCGAGAGGGCACGACTGAACGTCAGTCGGTATCGCCTATTTTTCACGAGCCAATCAACCAGTCGGGGCGACAGGACTTGAACCTGCGACCTCTTGACCCCCAGTCAAGCGCGCTAGCCAGACTGCGCCACGCCCCGAAACCACCGTGCGACACGCAACACTCTCGCATTGCCGCCTCACAGCCCCCACACTATCGCACAATCCTACTCCCGGTTCAACACGGGTTCCGCCGGCCCCCACGGCATCGCTCGCATCCCGCACGCCACCACACCACCCCCGACACGACCAGCTCCGCCATGAACACGGCCTCCTCCACCGCCCTCCCCTTCTCCATCCGCCTCACCGCCACCATCAAGGCCCGCGGCTCCGCCGCCTGTATCGGCCTCGACCCACGCCGCGACCAACTGCCTCCCAGCCTCGGCGCCGATACCGCCTTCGATCCAAAGGACCTCGCCGCCATCTACGCCAGGTTCTGCTGCGACGTGATCGACGTCGTCGCACCGCTCGTGCCGATCGTCAAGCCGCAGCTCGCCTGCTTCGAAATGCTCGGCCCACACGGCATGAACGCCCTCGCCGAGGTGATCCTCCACGCCCGCAGCAAGGGGCTGCTCGTCCTCGCCGACGGCAAACGCGGCGACATCGGCTCCACTGCCGAAGCCTATGCCGAAGGCTGGCTCGCCGGCTGCTGGCGAGCCGACGCCCTCACCGTGAACCCCTACCTCGGCATCGACTCCATCGAGCCCTTCGTCAAGCTGGCCGTCGAACGCAACGCCGGCATCTTCGTGCTCGTGAAGACCTCGAACCCCGGCAGCAAGGATTTCCAGGATCTCCAATCCGACGGCCGCACCATCTATCAACACGTCGCCGCCGGTGTCGAACAGTTGGCAAGCCGAACCGCCAGCGGCGACACGTACGGCGCCGTCGGTGCCGTCGTCGGCGCCACCTGGCCCCGCCAACTCGACGAACTGCGGGCCGCCATGCCCCACACCTGGATCCTCGTGCCCGGCTTCGGCAAACAAGGCGGCCGGGCGGCCGACGTCCGCGGCGCCTTCCACCCCGACGGCCTCGGAGCACTCGTCGTCAGCGCCCGCGACGTGATCTTCGCCCACGCCCGGCCCGAAATGAACGCTGGGCTCAACGCCGGCCAGTGGCAGACCGCCGTCGACCGCGCCTGCCGCGACATGATCGAACGACTCGCCGCCGACACGCCGGCCGGCGTGCTGAGGAAGTAGCCGGCGTCACTCGCCGGGGGCCTGCAGCCAGCAGCCGAGCGTGGCATCCCACGCGAGGATGTCGTCGGGCTTGAAGTAGATGGCGATCTCCCGCGCTGCCGACTCCGGCGAATCGGAGGCGTGCACGAGATTCATCTGCCGGCTCGATGAGAAATCGCCACGGATCGTCCCAGGCGCCGCTTTCAGGCCGCTCGTCGCCCCGAGCATGTCGCGAACCACCCGGATCACCTCCGGCCCCTGGAAGACCGTGGCTACCACCGGCGACGCCGTGATGAACTGCTCGAGGTTCGGATAGAACGGCTTCTCGACGTGTTCGGCATAGTGCTGCTTCGCCAGGGCGGGCGTGACGCGGAGCATCTTCATCGCCACCAGGCGCAGGCCCTTCTCCTCGAACCGGCTCACCATCCGGCCCAGCAGGCCGCGTTCCAGGCAGTCGGGCTTGAACATCACGAACGTCCGCTCCATGAGCATCGTCTCCAGATTCGTCTTCGGGGGAAATCGCGTCGCAGCGGCATTTTTGTACCGGCTGGTGAGAACCGTATCCAGACCATCTTGATGCAGATTCCCCCCACGCCTACCCTCCCCACCCCGTCGGCGACCGATGCCGCCACGCCCCGCGAACGGATCGTCCCATGCCACCGCCTTTCAGGCTGCCTGCCGCCGCTCGAAGCCGGTTCCCCTACCGTCTGCTCCCGGCTGTCCTGCGCGACGTGTTCATCGCCATCGCCATCGCCGCCTCACCGGCCGTCCTGCCGGCAGCCGACTTGCCTCCGCATCTCATGGCCCGGTTCACGAAAAACGTTCAGCCTCTCGTGCTCAACAAGTGTGCCGCCGGTGCCTGCCACGGCGGCCCCTCCGCACATGCCCCGCACTTCAACCGCGGCGACGTCTCCGGCCGGATCGATCGCAACGTGACGCTCGCCAACATCGACACTCTCATCCGCGCGATCGGCAAGGAGGGCAATGCCAGGCCGTTTCTCACCACCATCAGCGCCCGGCACCCGGCCTCGTCCACCTCGACCAGCCTCGCTTTGGTGCCGCTCACGACCACCGAGCGGGCCACGCTCGAGCAGTGGTTGAACGCGGCCGGCGGTCGCGGTGAACTCGTCGCCACGCGGCAGGCCCCGGCCACCGCCTCTGCTCCGCCCGCAGCGATCCCGAAGCCAAACCGCTTCCGCGCCATGCTCGACGCCGCCGCGAATCCACCCTCCCTGCCGCCACCGCAGCAACCCCAGGGCATCATCCTGGGGAACGACAGCGAGTAGCAGCGGGATAACGGATTGGTACGTCGGTGAAGATGCAGTCCCCCGGCTTCCGCCGGGGGCTTTTGTTGCGCGGATTCGCCACTTCCAAAGAGAAAGCCCGAAGCGGAAGCGACGGGACTGAGGCTCACCCCTTTAACCGCACGCTCCCGCTGAGCACGGCCTCGAGAAACGTGCGGTTGCCCTCGAGCAGGGTCGGCTCGCGGATCATCTCATCCGCCGAGAGCCAGAGGATCTCCGCCACCTCGACCGGATGCGGCACGAGTTCCGACGCATCGGCCATCTCCACGGTCCACCACGCCAGCGACGTGCCCCACGACGTCACGCTCCGCCAGACGCAGTCGCGCGGCTGCACGAGCGCCGCCAGTTCCTCCCGGCATTCCCTGACCACCGCCTCGTGCTCCGCCTCGCCCGGCTCGATATGTCCGCCCGGAAAACAGAGCCGCCCTGGTGCTGCCACCGCCGCTCCCCGCCGGATCGCGAGGAACAACTCGCCGCGCCGGGCGACCGCCACGACCCCGCGCTTCACTGGCGTGCCATCGCGTTGCGTGTCTGCCATGATTTCACCGCCGCCGAACATGTCACCACGTGCGGTTCCATTGCCGCACCGGCTTGACCGCCCTGTTTCCCGCGACCCGCGGGCCAGGCCG